>QIEB01000255.1 GCA_003229495.1 Flammeovirgaceae bacterium | reverse complement strand
TCAAAGATAAACACCGGGTATTTTCCGGTACCATCAATGGCAACAGCACCCTGGAAGTAATGGTGATCAAAGAGGCCAAAGACTCTACACTATCCAGACTTGTAAAACTAGTCAATGAAGCTCAGACCCAAAAATCACCAACGCAGCTATTTACCGACAAGTTTGAAAAATACTTTGTGCCTTCGGTGCTGGCTCTGGTAGTCTTACTCATCTTTGCTTTTTTGGTAGTTGATGAGCCTTTTGGTAGAAGTTTCTACCGTGCAATGGCTGTACTGGTGGCCGCCAGTCCTTGTGCCTTGGCGATTTCTACCCCCAGTGCTGTGCTTAGTGGGGTTGCCAGGGCTGCAAAAAGCGGGGTGCTCATCAAAGGCGGACGACCCCTGGAAGATTTAGGGGTGCTCACGGCCATAGCTTTTGACAAAACTGGGACCCTGACTGAAGGTAAACCTAAACTTACCGAAGTGGTAGCCCTGGAAGGCATGGATGTAAATGAACTGCTAAAAATTGCGGTAGCGGTGGAAAACCTAAGTGACCACCCCTTAGCCCAGGCTGTGGTGAGGGACGGAAAGGAGCGCCTGGATGGTGCTGATATCCTCCTGGCAAGTGATTTAGAAGCAGTGTTAGGGAGAGGCATCAAAGCATCGTTGGGAGCAGACAAAGTATTCATTGGAAACCTCGATCTGTTTGAAGATTTGGATGATAAAAAACCTTCTAAGGAAACCGAGCAAAAGGTGAAATCGCTTGAATCACAAGGTAATACTACCATGTTGATCCGCAAAAACACCACCTATATAGGTATCATTGCGTTAATGGATACTCCCAGGAAAACTGCTAGAAACACGCTGAAGCAATTGAAAAAAATTGGCATCAAACGCATGATTATGCTCACAGGTGACAACCAAAAAGTAGCCGATGCCGTGGCCAAGAAGATTGGTCTCACCGATGCCTGGGGAAGCCTACTGCCGGAAGAAAAGGTGGATGCTATCAAAGAGCTCAAGGAGAAAGAATCCAAAGTAGCTATGGTGGGTGATGGAGTGAATGATGCCCCGGCTATGGCCCATAGTACTGTAGGTATTGCCATGGGGGCGGCCGGATCGGACGTGGCGCTGGAAACCGCTGATATAGCCTTGATGGCTGATAAGTTGGAAACGCTGCCCTTTGCCATTGGTCTGAGTAGAAAAGCAAAGCGAATCATCAAACAAAATATTTGGATAAGTTTGGGCATGGTGGCTTTACTCATTCCCTCAACCATTTTGGGATGGGCCAGTATTGGCATAGCGGTACTTTTTCATGAAGGATCTACATTGGTGGTGGTTTTTAATGCCTTAAGATTGTTGGCCTATAAAAAGTAATAGCATCAGCGAGCTTAACTTAATGATCGCTTTGTGGGTATAACAGATGCTCAACTTTTGGTTTTTTATTGCACGCGCACATTTCAAAGGTTATATTGGTGTAAAAACAATCCTATGAATACGATTTACCATTATATAGCCGGGATGGCCTTGTTGATAGGTCCCCTGACTGCAACCGGACAGTCTGATGAAAGTCAAATTAAGGATGTGATGGCGGCATATCAATCAGGCATTGAAGCACTTAGCGCAAATGGATTATCAGATCTGTTTATGAAAGATTCTGAGGTCTTTGAATCCGGAGGTGTTGAGGGGAATTTTGACCATTATCTGGAGCATCACCTGGGCCCTGAACTAAAGGACTTCAATTCATTTAAATTCAGTGATTACAAAATCACCACTAAGATTGAATTGCCATATGCGTTCACCACAGAAACCTATATTTACACCATTGTTTTAGCGTCTGATCAGCGAGAAGTTGTTCAAAAAGGGGTAGCCACATCAATACTTAAAAAAGTTGATGGGAAATGGAAAATCCTTAAAACACATACCTCCGCACGAGCAAAAAAATAATGAGTGAAATCAGTAATGATTATTCTCAAGGAGGAAACATGACTACCCTACACATAAAAAATATGGTATGCGATCGCTGCAAGAAAGTTCTCAAAGACGAGTTAATGGGAATTGGTGTAGAAGTAGTGTCCATTGAGTTGGGAAAGCTTGAAATCAAGAATAGCACCTCTGCCAATACCACCACCATAAATCAGATAGTCACTGCCAATGGCTTTGAAATTATTGAGGATAAAGAATCTTTGATGGTGGAGCGTATTAAATTGTACCTGCTGGCATTAGTAGAGCATCTTCCTATTCAACGAACAGAAAATATTTCAGTGTTACTGACCCGCGAACTTAACAAGGATTACTCGGGATTGAGTAAACTGTTTTCGCGAAATGAGCACATCACTATTGAAAAATTCTTTCTGAAGTTAAAACTGGAGAAAGTGAAAGAATTGATTGAGGAAAACAAGTATTCCTTTTCAGAAATAGCCAATCTACTCGATTATACCAATAGCAGTCACCTGTCAAAGCAATTCAAAGACGCTACCGGCCTAAACATGACAGAATATAGTAAATCAAGTCAATGGTCGAGAAGACCGTTGGACAAAATTATATAGATTATAACCGAAATTGTGACAATGGAATAATGACCGTTTGGTGATATTTGTGGTAGAAGAAATTAATGAAATCGACCATGAAGCATACTTTTAAAATCACCGGGATGACTTGTAATGGCTGCAGTGACTTAGTCAAAGAAACACTGGAAGCGGTATCAGGAGTTAGTCAAGCAGAAGTGCACTGGAACAAACAGGAAGCTGTTGTTTCTATGCATAAGCATGTGTCCATTGAAACACTTAAAGAAGCTCTAGAAAACAGCAGTGGCGATTATAATATTCATCTACCTGATGAGCACCTCAAGCACCAACATTCAGTACCAAATATAGAAGCAGAGCATGATGACGGCAATGGGAAATATTACTGTCCCATGCTATGTGAAGGAGATAAGCAATACCACCAACCCGGAGATTGTCCAAAATGCGGGATGCACCTGGTGAGAGAAGAAAAGTCATCTTCCGCAAGAATCAAGGAATACACCTGCCCCATGCACCCGGAGATTATAAGAAACGAACCGGGTAGTTGCCCGATCTGTGGGATGGATCTGGAACTAAAAACAATCGCAAATGATGACCAGCAAGAAGAGGATCAGGCCTACCGGCAAATGCTGGGGAAATTTTGGATGGCTGTGGCCTTTACACTACCGGTATTCTTTATTGCCATGAGTGAATTAATTGGAATTTCTTTGAAAGCAATTACCAGTGAATCGACCTGGGGGTGGATCCAGTTTGCACTTTCAACTCCGGTGGTGTTTTATTCGTGTCGTGAATTTTTCATCAGGGGTTATCGCTCAGTGGTTAACAGGTCACCCAACATGTGGACGCTAATATCACTGGGAGCAGGAGCGGCCTACCTATTCAGCATTATAGCATTGATCTTCCCTGATATCTTTCCTGACCAGTTTAAGACCGAAGGTGGTACGGTACATTTATATTTTGAAGCTGCCACGGTTATTTTAACTCTGATCTTACTAGGCCAGGTGCTTGAACTTAGGGCCAGAGGACAAACCAATTCCGCTATCAGGGAATTGCTGAACCTGGTACCACAGGAGACAACCGTAATTAGGG
>QIEB01000555.1 GCA_003229495.1 Flammeovirgaceae bacterium | reverse complement strand
AGTGAGCTTAAGTGTCAGAGCGCCTGCAACAAGATGCACTTTATTCCTGAAGAAAGAAGCTTTATCAAAGTGAAGAAAATGCAGGACGCTGAAAATACCGCCCCATACTGGCAGCCCACCTTGTGTTTACACTGTGATGAGCCACCTTGCGTAAAGGTTTGCCCAGTGGATGCCACATTTAAGCGCAGGGACGGCATTGTGTTAATCGATAATGAAAGATGTATCGGATGCAGGTTCTGTATGGCGGCTTGTCCTTATACTACCCGGGTGTTTAACTGGTCCGAGCCGGCGCTTCCCCTGGAAGCGTTACAACAGCAATATTCACCTGAAGGCAGAGTCCCTTCCAAATTCGGCACTGTAGAGAAATGCGATTTTTGTCCACACAGCATAAGAAAGGGCGAGCTTCCGGCCTGCGTGACTGCCTGCCCCTACGGTGTTTTTTATTTTGGTGACCTGAACGAAGATACTGTCACCAATGGTGACGAGACAGTTCGTTTTAGCCATTTAATACGAGACCGGGCCGGATATAGACTTATGGAGGACCTTGGCACCAAACCCAGCGTTTATTATTTACCTCCGGCAGATCGCTTATTCCCATTTGAAGAACCGCAGACTGATAACAGTGAAGGAGCATAGGCCATGGAAACCACTATAGAGAAACAACAAAACAATAAGGCAAGAATCCTGGTAGAGCAACTACTCCCCAAACATTTTAGCACTATAGGCAAGATATGGGTAGGGATCTTAATACTAATTTGTTTGGTGGGTGGATTTGCCTACTACCGTCAATTGAGGTATGGCCTGGTAGTAACCGCCATGCGTGACTATGCCTCCTGGGGGATCTACATTTCCAATTTTGTATTTTTTGTGGCCATCAGTTTGGTAGGGTCGCTGGTTACCGCCATTTTGAGATTATCACATGTGAAGTGGAGCACACCTTTGACCCGTATTGCTGAAATCATTGCAGTGGCAGCCATCATTTTGGCAGCAGTATCCATTATTGTTGATATGGGTAGACCCGACCGGTTTTTATACATCCTCCTTTACGCCAGGTTGCAATCCCCAATTATCTGGGATGTATTGGTCATTTTTGCTTATTTAGTGATTAGCCTATTACTTTTATACATTCCATTGCTCCCCGATCTGGCCATTCTTACCAAGAGAATGGAAAATGCCAGCGGTTTGCAGAAGCGCATATACGGTATATTATCAATCAATTGGAAAGGTACACCGGGACAGTTCAGGACCATTGAGAAATCCGTCAATGTATTGTGCATAATGATCATTCCGGTAGCTCTGGGTATTCATACCGTAACTTCCTGGTTGTTTGCCACTACCTACCGGCCTGGATGGGACAGTACAAATTTTGGACCCTACTTCGTTTCGGGCGCCTTTATGGTTGGGGCGGCGGCTGTGATAGTTGCCATGTATGTCTTAGTAAGGTATTATTCCTTATCTGAATATATCACCCACAAACATTTTAATCAAATGGGGAAACTGCTGGTTCTGCTTTCTCTTATATACCTATATTTTAATATTAATGAATATTTATCACCTGCCTATAAAATGAAAACCTCTGAAGCGCTTCATTTAAAGGAATTATTCTCAGGAGAATTCTCATCTATATTTTGGGGTGTCCAAATTCTTGGTATGGTGGTGCCCATATTAGTATTGATGTTTAATATGGGCCGTAAACCCCTACCCATGTTCATAATTTCCATCCTGGTGGTGGTAGGGGCTTGGTTCAAACGATATTTGATAGTAGTGCCAACTTTGTTGCATCCGTTCCTTCCCATACAAAATGAACCTGAAGAATGGAAGCACTACTTTCCCAGCTGGGAAGAATGGTCCATTGCCATGGCAACCATGGCCGCTGCTATGTTGATCATAACCTTCCTGGTAAGGTTGTTTCCGGTGATCCCTATATATGAAACTGCTAAAGAAAGAGGTATTAAACTCCAATGAAAGGTATGTCTATCATGAAAACATTAAGTCTTAACTATTCGATTCCATGGTGTAGCAAGGTAGTATTGCTTGGTTGCTGCTTGATGGGTTGGATATTTTTGAATGCTCATGCTCATTCAAACCAAGGTGATGAAAAGGCCCGGGTTAGAATTGGTCTGAATTATTTTAAGATTGCCGAAGACAGCTGCTACCTAACCGTTAAAGTACTTACCAAACCAGACCGTAAATATATTCCGGTATCAGGTGTAATCATTAATTTGTTCCTTAATGAGCAAACAAAATCTGGAATGATGGGGAATATCACAACCGACAAAGAGGGGTTGGGGACTTTCATATTGCCTGATAAATTCTATACTGCATTAGATACACTTATCACGCTTAAATTTATGGCCAGGTTAAATAATGACCCCAGCTTTCAGGATAAATTAACCACCGTCGAAATTAAAGACGCTTCCATGGTCATTTCGTATGATGAGGATTCATTAAGGGAAGTCAAAGTAAAACTACTGGAAAAGGACAGCTCCGACAGGGGGACACCTGTTGAAGGTGCCGATATTAAGTTTTATGTTCAAAGGCTGTTTAGCCTGCTTCCTATTGGCAATGACAATAATTTCACCGATGCGGAAGGTGAAGTAACCTTTAATCTCCCCTCAGACCTGCCAGGAGATGGGGAGGGCAATTTGGAGTTGTTTATAAAATTGGAAGATGATGACGATTATGGCAATATTGTTTTTAGTAACACTTTACCATGGGAATCTGACTGGATAACTGTTAAAAACACTTTCGATGAAAGAACCATGTGGTCGCCCAGGGATAGAACCCCTTACTTCTTGTGGATTTTCCCTAATTTAATCCTTCTTGCAGTTTGGGGGGTGATTTTTTATCTAATCATTCAACTGATGAAAATTTATAAAGGAACAATTTAAATGTTGTAAAATTAAAATATCAGAATCATGAAAAAAAATAGTTTGATCGGTATGATGCTACTGTTTTTTGCCACCACAATGGTGCTTTCCTTTACAATTCATCCTGAACAGGATAGCGATTGGAAGGCGCCAGAGTCTGCCAAACAGTTAACAAATCCCACCGAAAATGATGAGGAATCCCTTTCTATTGGAAAAAGTATATACGTCAAACATTGCCGTTCTTGCCATGGTAAAACCGGTTTAGGTGATGGTACCAAGGCAGCAGAGCTGGATACGCCTTCCGGTGATTTCACTACGGAAGAATTTCACGCACAAACCGATGGTGAAATTTTTTGGAAAACCACTGAGGGCAGGGATGATATGCCGACCTTCAAAAAGAAAGTCCCCGATGATGAAGATCGCTGGCTGATAGTCAATTATATCAGAACCTTTAAAGAGGAATAACCCAGTTGGCTATTGAAGCAAAGAAATACTGACCAATATCATGCAACATAAGGAGACTGGTCATGTTCATATTGAAATAAATTAGGCATTTTGTCTAAAGTAAAGTAGATGATTCATGAATAATTTTAAAGCCATAAGCTTAACACACAAAGAGGTTCCTTTGAAGATAAGAGAATTATTTGCTTTGGATAAATCTTGCTGCGAAAGACTGCTTAGATATTTCAAGGAGTTTACAGACCTTCGTCAGGTGATGATA
>QIEB01000370.1 GCA_003229495.1 Flammeovirgaceae bacterium | reverse complement strand
GCCGAACTCGGCACGAATGCCAATATTCTTGCCAACTTGTGCCAGGTCGATAATGTCATTGTCGTTGATATTTCCAATGTCTTGTTGTGTTGTGGTGTTGACCAGGATTAAAGTCGTGCTGCCGGAACTTCCACCACCACCAGAGCCGCCGCCTCCGCCAGAGCTTCCACCACCACTGCCGGTGACGGTGATACTTCTACTGCCTGAAGCAGTACAACCGTTCGCGGTTACGGTGTATTTAATGGTATATGTCCCCTTACCAATACTTGGATCAAATTTACCATTGGAAACACTTGGCCCGCTGTAACTACCTCCAGAGGGAGATCCTCCGGTGAGAGTGATAGGGGCGTCGTTTTCATCCAAAGTTGATAAAGGGGCCAGACTGGCAGAACAACTGGTACCGCCTCCACCAGATCCGTTGATCAGAGAACTAGGCCCATTATCACCATGAGTATCAATTTTCCAGATGGCGATTTTGTCAATGGCGTGGCCCTTAGAACGGTTGGAGACCTGCATAGTGTAGGTGCCTGCCTTATTAACCTTAACATAAATTCTATGAGGGTCAAAATCACTGGTCCGAGCTAACCACACCCAGCCATTAAGGTTGTTCATGTATATTTTGAAAAAGCCATTGGCACTAGTTCCAGCAGGATTCGGCGACAGTCCACTTCCTTTTGGAAATACGACATTGCTTTTACTGCTCAATTTGCTGTTCAACGCGCTTTCACTGGAAACACTTCCCTTATAAGCAAAAAACACAATACTGCTGGTATTAGGAAATTTCAACCAGCTATCGTTAAAGTCACTATTACGGTCACCAATATTTATCTTGCTCCGCCAGTTCACACGATATGTACCAGGCTGATCAAATTTAATGCTAAAGTTGAGAACGCCGCCAGATAATGGCGTGCTAAAGTTATCAGAAGTGCCCTCGTAGTAGGTAACAGATCCGCTTGTGCCTTTTTTCCACCCAGATTTTAACGACTGGGATTCGATTTCAACTACTGCAAGTCCACCACTTACGTTGTAAGTCTGACCGTAGGAAACGGTTAGAGAAACAAGACTAAATAAAAAGATCAATAAGAATATGTTGAGTAGAGGAATTGGATGGTAATTACTCATTAATTTCCCTCGGTAGTAATTTTGTTTCATGATTTTCTTATTCCTACAATTATTAAAAAAATGCATATTTTGCGTCATGCGGGTTGACGGGCTTATATGCTCTTACTTGTGAGTGGATTATAATTATTCTTATAAATCCTACTATCCACTAGCAAATCCTCTTATGAACTTGTCCATAAAAATATCGCAGAATAGTTAATGTATAGTTAAGTTGGTTGAAACCAAACTTTAAAAAAAGTAATTAATAGTTTCACCGAAAAAAAATGGGTATTCCGTGAATAATGCAACTCTAACAAAAAATACTTATTGAAAATTTAAGTTGATTACATCGAGCCACTTTGCTCAACTGTGCAAATATATAATTAGTAAATCAATACCATCAAAAATAGAGAATTTTATTATTCTTAGACAATAAACTAACCTTACAATATCATCAACTATTACCCAAGTACTAAAAATTACAATTTTACTGAACCCATTCCTCCCGGTCTAAGGTCCGATATTGAATAGCCTCAGCAAGATGTTCTACTTTAATCTCTCTACTACTAGCAAGATCGGCTATGGTTCTGGAAACTTTCAGAATACGTGTGTAGGCCCGGGCAGATAGTCCCAGTTTTTCCATTGCCGTCTTCAATAATGTTTTCCCAGCAGGGTTAATAGTGCATATCTCCTTAACCAGCTTGGATGGCATCATCGAATTGGAGTAAATAGATGGAGTAGAGCTAAATCGTGTGCTCTGAAACTCCCGGGCTTTTATTACCCGCTCACGAATATATTTACTGCTTTCAGCTGGCCGGTCCCTGGTCATTTCGTCAAATGCTACGGGAGTAACTTCAACATGGATATCAATCCTATCCAACAATGGCCCGCTGATCTTGTTCAGATAGCGTAGAACCATGGCCGGGGCGCAGACGCAATCTTTATCCGGATGATTGTAATAACCACAAGGGCATGGGTTCATGCTGGCGATCAGCATAAAATTGGCAGGATACTCAATGGATAATTTGGCCCGGGAAATAGTCACCTGTCTTTCCTCCAATGGTTGCCTAAGTACCTCTAATGCTTTTCGTTGAAATTCCGGAAGTTCGTCCAAAAACAGCACACCATTGTGGGCCATGGAGATCTCGCCTGGCTGTGGAATTCCTCCACCCCCTACCAATGCGGTATAACTGATGGTGTGATGAGGCGCCCGGAATGGGCGTGTAGTCATTAAGGAGGTATCGGAGGATAGTTTACCAGCGACGGAGTGTATTCGGGTGGTCTCCAGGGCTTCATGTAACGTCAAAGGTGGTAAAATTGATGGCAGCCGTTTGGCCAACATAGTCTTTCCTGCTCCCGGGGGACCAATCATGATAGCGTTATGTCCCCCGGCAGCAGCGATCTCCAGAGCCCTTTTAATATTTTCCTGACCCTGAACTTCAGAAAAGTCAAATTTATAATTATTGATATGGTGATAGAAAATATCGCGAGTGTCAGACACCACCGGATTAAAAGTGCCCTTTTTTTCAAAAAAGGCGATGGCCTCTTTCATGGTGCTTACTGCAATAATCTCAATATTATCAACAATAGCGGCCTCTTTTCCATTATCCAATGGGAGGACCATTCCTTTAAACCCCTGTCGTCTGGCCTCAATGGCTATAGGTAATACGCCTTTTATTGATCTAAGTTGACCATCCAACGATAGCTCACCCATAATAAGGTATTTCTCCAGTAGCTCTGATTTTAATTGATGAGTGGCCCTAAGGTAGCCCAAAGCTATAGGCAAATCGTAGGCCGAACCTTCTTTTTTAATATCAGCCGGTGCAAGGTTGACCACTACTTTCTGCATCGGCATTCGATACTTAAGATACTTGATAGCAGATACTACCCGATGTTGACTTTCCCTAATGGCATTATCAGCCAATCCTACCATATAGAACTTATTACCCTCACCCACCTGTACTTCAATGGTTACCAGGCAAGCGTCAACTCCTTGAACTGCGCTTCCAAAAGTTTTAGCCAGGAGCATTAATTTGTGGTCTTTTGAGAGACGGAGGTATCTTCAGGGTTTTCTACCTGGTCTTGATCAAAGCCTTTGCTGATATCATACATTTTGCTTTTCAGTTCCAATATTTTGCCTTCATGTTCAATGATGTCTTTTTTCAACAATCCAATATGAATGGCCTGTATAATCCATATTGAAGCAAAGAAAACAAATCCTAGTATCACCCAAAAATTGAGAAATCTAACCAGAAAATCACCATCCATTTGCTGAAATAGAGATTCCTTAAAAATGAATATGAGCACCGAGAAAAACAGGTAGGTAAAGTATAAAGTGTGGAATATTGATTTTAATCTTCTCATGACTGGCAAATTTATACTGCCTGCATTGCATTTATTTTTTGGTAGAGCCCTCCCTTGTCCAATAGTTGGTGATGGGTGCCTCGCTCCAGAATCCGTCCTTCCTGTAAAACAATAATTTCATCAGCATTCTGAA
>QIEB01000588.1 GCA_003229495.1 Flammeovirgaceae bacterium | reverse complement strand
ACACCCCACTGGAATTGGCAAGCCCCTCTGAAAACCTTCGGGTTTTCGAGTTCATTAAAATGGCGGTTGAGGCTAGGGTTGAGGCACACAGAAAAATCACTCGTGCGAAGTACTCGGTGCTTTCTCCAGATTGAGTATTGATTACCCGTACACCTACAGCTTTGTCCTTGGTTTCGTCATAGATGACCGATTCAACTATCACATGTGATTGCAAGGTAAGATTACCCGTTTGGTATGCCGCTGGTAATGTTGAACTATTGCTGCTGAAATAAGCGCCATAGGGGCACCCCCTATGACACATGTTTCGCGACTGACACTCAGATCTTCCCTTGAAATGTCCGGGCTTTGCCTGGGAAATATGTGCTACCGGATCCGGCACCAATTTACGGTCCGGGTAATGGGCCTCGATCCTGCTTTTAATAACCAGCTCTCCATGATTCAACTCAAATGGCGGCAAGAATTGCCCGTCCGGAAACTGCCATATATTTTCAATTGAACCGGCCACACCGATGAATCTTTCCACATAGTCATACCAGGGTGCCAGATCTTTGTACCTGATGGGCCAGTCTGTTCCCACGCCGTCTTTTAGATTGGCTTCAAATTCCAGGTCACTGAAACGGTAGGCGCCACGTCCCCAAAGCAGGGAACGGCCTCCTGTTTGATAGCCACGGAACCACCTGAAAGGCTGGTCTTCTGGAAACTCATAGCGATGCTCCTGGTCATTAACAAAAAAATGTTTGCTGCTGGCATCAAAGTTGTATTTGTAGCTCTGGATGAAATACTGCTCCTTTTCCTCCCGGGTCACATGGCCTCTGTGTTTAAATTCCCAGGGGGCCATGTTGGCAGTGGGATAGTCTTTGACATGTTTAACATCCCTGCCGCGCTCCAGTACTAGCGTGGATAGTCCTTTTTCGGTAAACTCCTTTGCGGCCCAACCACCGGTTATTCCCGAACCCACTACAATAGCGTCATATGTGTTGTTATTGCTCATTTCTGTTACTGTTAAACCCTATACCCTTTGCCCCCTAACACCCTGGTCTACTCCATGCTCTTGATCACATTTGATTTCCCACCATTATTTTATCACCTGATTCCAACGCGATGTCACTTTGGTACTGCCCGGGTACCGGCACATAATTCAAATTTTGTTTGATCCCCTGCTCGGTGGAATAATAGGTGCTTACACAAAGCTGTTTAAAGGTGAAATAAAACGGAATAAGGGCATCATATTCTTTCCCCATTACCTCCCGGTCTATTTGCTCCAAGTAAACGTTTCGGTTGGATTGGTTCAATTGGGTATAAAACTTTCCGGTGGCTGCTTTACAGTCTTCATCAAATTGTTCCAATCCCGCTAGGAATTTTTCAGTAACCTGTTGGTCGAAAACGTCCTGAAAAAGTAAATCCAGAAACTGTGGAACTCCGACATCAGAAGCTGATGGACTGTCCGTTTTGGGAATTATGGTGTCGGCAATTGCCCTAACCAGGGCATTCTGATGATCATTAAATACCAGTGGATTTTCTGTTTCTGATAGTTTCCCTTCACAACTTTGAATGGCGCTCATTAATGCAGGCGTAAAAATCACCGATTTTGCTATCCAGGTACTTTTTTTAATTGCCTCTCGTCGTTTCATTGTATATCCATTATTGGTGAGTATCGATTATATTTTACCTTTTTTCATCTGCTTAATCGCATAGTCACAGGCCCTTGCCGTCAATGCCATGTAGGTCAGCGAGGGACTGGCATTGCCCGATGAGGCCATGCACGAACCATCCGAGACAAATAGGTTGGGAATATCATGGCACTGGTTGTAGCCATTGAGCACTGAGGTTTTTGGGTCCCGGCCCATCCTGGCGGTTCCCATTTCATGAATGATGTCACCGAATATTGGAGTTTCTTCATATAAACTGATATCCTTAAGTCCAGCCACCTCCAGCATCTCTCCGATTTGGTCCTTGACGTCCTTGCGCATTAACATTTCATTTTCCTTATACTCAGCAGTAACCTTTAGCATGGGAAGTCCCCATTTATCCTGGTCTTTTTCGTCAATCTCAACTCTGTTGTCATAGTATGGAAGGGTTTCTGCCTGACATGCCAACCCCATTTTCCAGGGACCATATTTGGTCAACTTTTGTTTAAACTCCTCCCCAATACCCACTTGGGTGGTGTTTATTCCCTCACGATAGGCTCCTCCCCAGACTCCGTACCCTCTGAGGTAATCCATCTCCTGCCGGTCCACATTTCTAAATCTCGGTATTGCTACCATAGCGGGCCGGTAACCCTTATATATTCGGTCTTCATACCCCTCCAGAGTTCCACTACCTCCTACATGACCATGATGGTCCATTAGATAATGTCCTAAAACGCCGCTGGAATTGGCTAGTCCTTCGGAAAATCTTGAAGTCTTCGAATTCAAGAGAATGGCAGTTGTAGCCAAGGTGGAGGCGCATAGAAAAATCACCCTTGCAAAGTATTCAGTAGTTTGGTGGGTATTGGCATCGATAACCCGTACTCCGACGGCCTTGTCTTTATTTTCATCATAGATGATTGATTCAACCACTGCGTGTGACTGCAAGGTTAGGTTGCCAGTATCATAGGCAGCTGGCAGGGTTGAACTGTTGCTGGTAAAATAAGCCCCATAGGGGCACCCTCGATGACACAAGTTTCGTGTCTGGCACTCAGATCTTCCCTTGAACTGTCCGGGCTGGGCTTTGGTAATATGGGCTACCCGGTTGGGTATCAATTTACGGTCCGGGTAATGGGCCTCGATTCTACTTTTTACTACCAACTCTGCTTGATTCATATCAAATGGCGGTAAGAGTTGTCCGTCGGGGAACTGCCATATATTTTCAACGGAACCGGCCACTCCTATAAAACGCTCCACATAGTCGTACCAGGGTGAGATGTCTCTATATCGAATAGGCCAGTCAACTCCTACACCGTCTTTCAGATTGGCTTCAAATTCAAGGTCACTGAAGCGGTAGGCCCCACGGCCCCAGAGCAGGGAGCGGCCTCCCGTTTGATACCCCCGGAACCACCTGAAGGGCTTTTCTTTGGGATACTGATAGCGATGCTCCTGGTCATTCACAAAAAAGTGCTTGCTGCTGGCATCGAAGTTGTATTTGTTACTCTGGATGAAATATTGCTCCTTTTCCTCCCGGGTCAGATGGCCCCTGTACTTAAACTCCCAGGGAGCCTTATTGGCAGTGGGGTAGTCTTTGACATGTTTTACATCCCGGCCACGTTCCAGTACCAGCGTGGATAATCCTTTTTCAGTAAACTCCTTGGCAGCCCAGCCACCGGTTATTCCGGAGCCCACCACAATTACTTCATAGGTATTGCTCATAGCAGAAATGTAGAAATAAATTAGGGCATTTCCAGCTTTACCAGGGGACTATTTTCCGGTCATCCGGCCGGATACCAGGTGATTGACAGGCCCCAAAAAAACCACAGCAAGCAGTAATAATAATAAAATTTTCATGTCAGGGCCGGTAATTTTCATTTGATCTTGTAATTTGCCATAGACCAAAATACAAATTTTATAACAAGAGGGTGGGACTATGAGAAACCTGTATATTTTTTTCATGCTGGTGCTTTCTATGTGGTTCACTTGCTGTAGTT
>QIEB01000603.1 GCA_003229495.1 Flammeovirgaceae bacterium | reverse complement strand
TCTTTATGGTATGGATGTACAGCAAAGTACGCCTCCAGTTTGGTTGTTCCGTTACCTAATGCGAGTAAACCGGCAATTTGAAAAGTCTTTAGCCCTCCATAAGTGTTGGTTTCTTTGGTTTTCACCTGAAAACCACCGTCAGTAGCATACGAAAACTCACTGGGGAGATTGCTCAGAACTACCTGAAGTTCCAGGTGCTGGCCATCAAGCAGCCCTTCCACCTCAAAGGTCCTGCTTAGACCAGGGTACCCGTCAGACTGATAATATTCAGGAGTTTCCCCGACCCGTATTTCTTCATCCTGGTATTTAATCAGGTAATTCAGGGTAACCTGGTTATTTTGGAAATAGTGTCCTTTATAATCAGGGGTTACTACTTGAGAGGTTCCCAGTTCAGCCACAGACCAAAGGGATGAACCAAGAGAATCGACCAGGAAAGGGGTTCCAAAACTATTGGGCTGTGGTCCATGCTTAGTGGTGTATACAGCGCCATCCCTTGCCAGGCCTTATACAATCCACATTTTTGGGTATCATAGGCGCTCCACATGTTTTTGTGCAGCGCCATGGTGATCATTCGTGGGCGCTCATCCAGTACCGATCGAAACACCCATGGATCTCTGGGACGTTCAGGGGCAGAGGGACCGGAACAACTTGAAATCAACACCGCCAATATCCCCAGCAGTACTTGACTCACTTCAAATGCCAAGTATTTTTTTGTTCTTGGCTTCATCGGATCCCGCTCCTGCAAAGTCATCAAATGCTTTTTCTGTTACTCTTATAATGTGATCTTCAATAAATAAGGCACCTTCTTGTGCCCCTTGTTCAGGATGTTTTATACAGCATTCCCATTCCAGAACTGCCCAACCGTCCCAACCGTCATAATCGTATTGTGCAAGTTTACTGAAAATTGAGGCAAAGTCCACCTGTCCATCACCCAGAGAGCGGAATCTTCCGGCGCGATTAATCCAGTCCTGGTAGCCGCTGTAGACACCTGCTCTACCGGAAGGATTAAATTCGGCATCTTTTACATGAAACATTTTTATATGCTGGTGATACAGGTCGATGTATTCGAGATAATCCAGTTGTTGCAAAACAAAATGACTGGGATCATATAGCATATGACAGCGGGGATGGTTCCCGGTGGCCTCGAGAAACATCTCAAAGGTAATACCGTCATGGACATCTTCGCCCGGATGAACCTCATAACATAGGTCTACACCACATTCGTCAAAAGTATTTAGAATTGGGACCCACCGTCTCGCAAGTTCTTTGAACCCCGTTTCTACCAAACCTTCGGGTCTTTGGGGCCAAGGGTATACAAATGGCCACATTAAAGCACCGGTGAAGCTGGCCTGAGCACTAAGTCCCATGTGTTGACTGGCTTTGGCGGCGCAATGTAACTGATTGATGGCCCAGTCAGTACGTGCCTTGGAATCTCCATGCACACTTTTCGGGGCAAAGCCATCGAACATGGTATCATATGCGGGGTGAACAGCTACCAGTTGTCCTTGTAAATGGGACGAAAGTTCGGTTATTTCCAATCCACATGCTCTTACTTTTCCTTGTATTTCCTGAGCATAGGTCTCGCTTTCTGCCGCTTTTTGCAGGTCTATTAACCGGCCGTCCCAGCTGGGAATTTGGACTCCCTGATATCCCAGGTCAGCTGCCCATTTACAGATTGATTCCAGGGTATTGAAGGGAGCTTCATCTCCCATGAATTGTGCTAAGAAAATAGCAGGTCCTTGTATCGTTTTCACTGTATGTTAAAGTTTTAAGGTTTTGATTATTTGCCATTAAACGGCACCCATTTGTCGTCGCTGGCACTGGCCGCTACTGTAGTCTCTATAAATGCCATACCCCTTACGCCGTCATGTACATCCGGGAAATCTGCATATAGTGGGTCAGGTTGCTCGTTATTCAATATACTTTTCAATGTGCGTGCGAAATTGCGGTAAATGTTAGCGAACGCTTCCAGGTATCCTTCCGGATGCCCTGCCGGTACCCGTGCATGGGCCTGTGCGCTTTCACAGAGATCGCCTACTCCTGTACGCAGGATTCTTTGACCGTCCTGAGTTTTGTGTATGAGGGTATTAGGTTCCAATTGATGCCATTCAAGTCCTCCGTTTTCTCCGTATACCCTGATATTAACATCGTTCTCTTCACCAACGCATATTTGACTGCAATGCAAAATTCCCTTAGCGCCATTATCAAAATGCAATAATACGTTTCCATCGTCATCCAGTTTTCGGCCTTCGACAAATGTGGTGAGGTCCGCACACAATTCGGTGATTTGCAGCCCGGTTATATATTCTGCCAGGTTCTCTGCATGTGAACCAATATCGCCCATAGAACCGGCCACACCCGATTTAGTAGGGTCAGTACGCCAGGCGGCCTGTTTTTGACCCGTGGCTTCAATCAAAGTACTCAACCAACCCTGGGGATACTCTACCACAACCTTTCGAATCTTTCCAAGTGCTCCGGTCTTCACCATATCCCTCGCTTGTTTGACCATGGGATATCCAGTGTAATTATGGGTTAGGCCAAACAACAACCCTGTTTCTTCAACTACTGACCTCAGCTCTCTCGCCTCAGCCAGGCTAAACGCCAGGGGCTTGTCACAGATTACCGGAAAGCCGTTTTGCAGGGCCATAATTGCTGGTGGGACATGTACATGATTAGGGGTTACAATCGATACGAAATCCATGCGATCACCCTCAGGAAGTGTTTTTTCTGTTTCTATCATTTCCTGATAATTTCCGTAAGAACGTTCTTCAGGCAGGAACAAGTCTTTGCCTGACGCTTTGGATCTTTCCGGACTGGAACTAAAGGCACCGCATACCAGTTCAATTTCCCCATCTAAGGCGGCAGCCATTCGATGGACAGCTCCTATGAACGCTCCTTGTCCGCCTCCGACCATTCCCATGCGTATTTTCCTGTGGTTGGACATATTTATATAGTTTCAAATTAAAGTGAGGATTTCAATTTAGAGAAAAATTAATATTAAGAAGAATATTAAATATATAACAGTCAGAAAAGAAAATAATTGGCTGCCTCATCTTAGTCCATTGGTTTTTGTTAATTTATCCTCTATTTTAGTCAACTTAATTTACTGATGATAATACAGTTTTCTACTCCGAAGAAAAGTTAGATTGCTGAAATCATTACGAAAATCGCATAGTATATGACAAACCCACAAAGGCTTTTTTACGGAAGTTGTTTTGCCCTCATTACCACAGCATTATCTTTTAGTATCAGAGCAGGAATTCTGGCACAGTTGGGAGAAGAAATGAGTTTATCTGCCCAGCAATTGGGCTTTATTAACTCTATGTGGTTTTTAGGCTTTCCGATTTCAATGGTAATTGGAGGCTTGATCTATCATCAAGTGGGCGGCAAGGTAATTATGCAGTTTGCCTTTGTGGTACATGCATTGGGCATTATATCGACCATATATGCAGGAAGCTATGAAGCACTATTGATCTCTACTTTGTTAATTGGATTGGGAAATGGGTGTACGGAAGCTGCCTGTAATCCCATGATTGCAGACACCTACAAAGGTGTGACCATGAGCAAAATGATGAATCGTTTTCATATGTGGTTCCCGGGAGGTATTGTTATTGGCAGTTTGGTTTCTAAATTCATGACGGATGCTGGCATGAGCTGGCAATCGCAGATCTGGGTAATCATGATACCCACGATTTTGTATGCCTTTTTCTTCTTTGGACAACAATGGCCCAAAGCCAAAGTAGAAGGTGCGGCCACCTTAAAAGGAAACTTGTGGGCCATGAAAACTCCGCTATTCTTGTTCATGTTCGTTTGTATGGCCTTAACCGCTATCTCAGAATTCGGCCCACAACAATGGGTACTCCTTATTTTAGCGAAAAGTGGTGCCCAACCAATGCTCATCCTGGCATTAGTAACCGGTCTTATGGCAGTCGCAAGATATTTTGGTGGAGAAGCTGTGCACCAGTTTAGCACCACGGGTGTGTTGCTGGGATCCGCAATACTGGCCACCATTGGGATTTTCTTATTCAGCACTCAGACCGGGGCCATGGCCTACGTGGCTGCCATAGTGTTTGCACTGGGAATTGCTTATTTCTGGCCGAATATGCTTGGTTTTATCGCTGAATATATTCCAAAAAGCGGCGCCCTGGGATTGTCTATCATCGGGGCTGTGGGAATGTTTTCTTCCTCTATTTTTCAACCTATTATTGGGCGATGGATCGACAGCGATAGGGCAGCAATGGCTGCCCAGGGATATACAGGAGATGAATTGGATTTAATGGCAGGTCAGGCGACTTTGGGAACCATGGTTCTGTTTCCACTTATTTTAGTGGGCTTGTTTACCGTACTTTATTTTTGGATGCGCAACCAGGAAACCAAAGGAGATTCTACCGATGCGGAAGTGGCATAGCTTCGATTATTTGGAATGGTTCCATATTTCGGTCTCAGGTGTTCGGTTTCAGTCAAACCTACGCGATCGGTGAATCTTCAGAATCCAACTAACTAGAAATCTATGAATGTAGGACTT
>QIEB01000647.1 GCA_003229495.1 Flammeovirgaceae bacterium | reverse complement strand
CATGAGTAACCCGAAGATGATTGCATCATTGGTGATCAGTGCGCTGTGTTGATCCATAATTTACTTTCCAGATTATAATATCTATTCTATCTCACGTACAATAGTAATAAACTCATTTAATATCATTGCTGTAGCACCCCAAACCACTTCATTCCCAATGTCAAAATAGGGGGCATAGAGTTCATGCCCTCTAACCAGAATATTCTTTTCCTTACTGGTATGTGGCAGTAACAGTTCATCTATAGAAGCAATTATAACTTGCTGTACTTCCCTCTTATCCGCAGTAATCACCGGTTTGCTATCCAGAACAGCAACCACGGGTAGTATATTAAAATGACTTGCTATTATATAAAGTTCTGTCAAGGATCCTATCACCTGTTGATGGGAGATGGACAGACCCAGTTCTTCCCTGGTTTCTCTAAGTGCGGTATCTATTAGGTCCTGGTCCAGGCTCTCCATTTTGCCCCCTGGCAAACTGATTTGTCCACTGTGTATACCCCCATAAACCGGCCGTTTCATTAATGGGAAATACCAGGATCCCCGTTCCTGATAAAGCAGTAGCGCCACGCCACCTCGCATAGGTGGCCCCTCATGGGGGAAGAAAATGGCCCCACCGTTGGACCTTTTGGCCCTCATTTTATTTTGAGCAGAAACCCCGGGTAGAGGCATTTGCATCCTATTTTCTAGTTTGGATTTAAAATCCATAATTTCGTATTGATATTTTCTTTTGACAGAATCATCGCTTTCCTCTGGTAATTATAATTAACTTTTTATCAAATTAATCAATTGAAATTTTTTTGATATTGCTTTAGTAAAAAACGTCCACCATTTTGTTTCTATTTCGTTATACCTTGAGCCAAATTTTATGGAAGAGACCAAACTAATTAACGGATTTCCCCATATTCATTTCAGTAGAGATATTTTTAGTAAAACTGAAATGTTGGAAAGATCGAGATCATATTTTGAATGGATGAATAAGCGGCGTACGGTTAGAGACATTAGTAATCGACCTGTGCCAAAGGAGGTGATTGAGCAATTAGTGATGACCGCCTCCACTGCTCCATCCGGGGCTCATAAACAGCCCTGGACTTTCTGCCTGGTATCTAATCCCAAAATAAAACGCAAAATTAGGGAAGCCGCGGAGGAAGAAGAGTACAGAAGCTATCATGATCGCATGAGTCAGGAGTGGCTGGATGACTTAAAGGCCATTGGCACAGATTGGCGTAAACCTTTTTTGGAATTTGCTCCCTGGCTTATTGCAGTTTTCAAGAAAGTATATGACTTGGAGAACGGCAATAGACGCACTAATTACTATGTGAATGAGTCCATTGGTTTAGCCTGTGGTTTCCTTTTAGCAGCGGTCCATCAATCAGGCTTGGTGGCGCTGACCCATACTCCCAGCCCCATGAATTTTCTAAGTGAGGTTTTGAAACGACCAGAAAACGAAAGACCTTTTCTTTTAATTCCGGTTGGTTATCCGGATGAGGAAGCCTATGTTCCTGACCTAAAGAGAAAGCCGCTTGCGGAAGTGGCGGTTTTTTATGAATGACGCGGTGAAAAACGTCAAACACCAACGCCGAACACCGAACATGAAATGTCGATGGATCGCCTTTGTTCTACATTTCAAATGCTCGCGTGTTCTATTGTTCCCATATTCTATTGCTCCCATATTCTATTGCTCCCATATTCTATTGTTCCCATATTCTATTGTTCCCATATTCTATTGCTCCCACGTTCTATTGCTCCCATGTTCTATTGTTCCCATATTCTATTGTTCCCACGTTCTATTGCTCCCACGTTCCCGAGGGTTTCCTCGGCAAATAAACCCCTGCCATCATACAGCGTACGCTTCCACCACTATATTTTTCGATGGTATCAATGGGAGTAGTCACTATGATTGAATATTTCTCTATCGTCTGTAACTGAAAGGAGGTGAGGCTATCATAGGCGCTCTGCGACATTACCAGAACTGATTTACTTTTATCATTACGCAGTTCCATCATGTTTCCGGCAAATTGGTTCATCTGCTCTCTGGAAATCTTAATCAACTCATGACCGCTCTCGCTTAGGGATGTTTCTAATCGAACCCGGCCATTGGGATTTTCCACAGCATCCAGGCAAACCACCGCAAATGACCCTGCTATGCACATCATTACATTGGTATGATAGATGTCCTGACCCGAAGCATCCACCGCTCCGAATTGACATACCTCATAACCCAAAAGTTCCGCTACTTTTTTTACCAGCATGGGACTTGTACGCGGTGAATGATTGGCATAAACTATTTTGCTAACATAGTCCAGCACCATACTTCCGGTTCCTTCCAGGTACGCTCCTTCCTCTTCGTAATTTGAAATATCGATGATCTCACTTACTTCAAATAAATGCTCCTTTTCCAAAGCAGTTATAAAATCCAGTCTGCGTTCCAGGCGTCGACTTGGAGCCATCATGGGGTAAATTATAACCTTGCCATCGGGATGAAAACTGACCCAGTTATTGGGAAAAATCGTATCGGAAGTATCTTCTCTATCAACGGAACTGAATTTAATCACTTCTATTCCAGATGCTTTCAGGGCCAACAATAAGCCATCAAACTCCGTTAATGCCTTTGTTCTTATTTCTTCCAAATTTTCCTTACCCTCAGCCTGCTGGAACGAGTTGGAGGCTGCAGTTTCTTGGTTGTACCCAAAGTGGTTGGGTCGCACCATCATCACCGCCATAGGAGCCTGATCACCTGACATTAGCTCATATTGTTTGTACTACTAAAGTTAGGATTTCGTTAAACATTTACAGCATTTCCCGCCTCATTTTCAAAACCTTCCTTAAGTTATTCGCCAAATCCAAAGATTGATTAAAATTGAGCGTTTGTTGTCCGTCGGAGAATGCTTTCCTGGGATTCTGATGGGTCTCATAAATAATGCCGTCTGCTCCTGCGAGCACACTGGCCAGTGCGATCGGAGGAACATGATCTCTAATCCCAACCCCATGAGAAGGGTCCGCAATCACCGGCAGATGGCTCTTTTCCTTCAAAATTGGAATGGCGTTGATATCAAAAGTGTTACGGCTGGCCTTTTCATAGGTACGAATACCTCTTTCACACAAAAGCAGTTTCTCATTACCCCCTGAAAACACGTATTCAGCTGAGTACAACAGCTCATCGATGGTACCTGAGATTCCCCGCTTGATCATCACCGGCTTATCAACCTTTCCCAGTTCATCCAATAAGTTATAGTTTTGGGTATTCCTGGCCCCTACCTGAAAGATATCTATATACTCATACATTTCTTCAATCTGAGATACCTGCATCACCTCGCTTATGATCTTAATTCCGTTTTTTTGAGCGATGTCATGCCATAGTCTCAGGCCTTCAATACCCATCCCTCTAAAAGAATAAGGTGAACTTCGAGGTTTGTAAACTCCTCCCCGCATGATGCGGACACCTGAATGCTTTAAATGTTGCACGGTATTAATTATCTGCTCCTCTCCTTCAATGGAGCAAGGACCCGCCATTAGTGCCAAATCACCCTGCTTTATGGTCACCCCATCGCCAAGATCAATTTCTGTGGGATCCACTTTCCACTTCCCTGAAACCAGCTTGTAATTATCGGAAACTACATGAATATCTGATACACCTTCCATAAAGCCAATGGCCCTAATGTCAAATTCCCC
>QIEB01000653.1 GCA_003229495.1 Flammeovirgaceae bacterium | reverse complement strand
ATCGACAGCTCCCTGGCGGCGGTGATGCTTCACGAACAAGGCTATGAAGTTATTGGCATGACTATGAAAACCTGGGATTATGCCAGTTCCGGCGCTTCAAAAAAAGAAACTGGCTGCTGCAGCCTTGATTCTATCAATGATGCCCGCAATATCGCGGTGAACCTTGACTTTCCACATTATATTTTGGATATCAGGGAGGAATTTGGTGATTATGTGATCGATCATTTTACTGCTGAATATTTAAACGGGCGTACACCTAACCCTTGTGTTTTATGTAATACCCATATTAAATGGGAAGCTTTATTGCGAAGGGCTGATAAATTGGACTGTGAGTTTATGGCCACGGGTCACTATGCCAATGTTCGTTTCGAAAATAACCGGTACGTGATATCTAAGGGGAAAGATGAGTTAAAAGACCAATCATATGCACTTTGGGGTATCTCGCAGAAAAATTTAAGCCGCACACAATATCCATTAGGGGCATTTACAAAACAGGAAATCAGGGAAATGGCAGGGGAGAGGGGATTTGTTGAACTACTTAATAAACCTGAGTCATACGAAATATGTTTTGTGCCGGATAACGATTATCGGGGATTTCTTAGAAGACGGGTATCGGGCCTGGAAGAAAAAGTAAAAGGTGGTGAATTTGTATTGGAAGACGGCACCGTTGTTGGCGAACACGAAGGCTACCCGTTTTATACAGTAGGTCAGCGCAAAGGTTTAGGTATTGCTTTAGGATATCCGGTATATGTAACTGAAATTCAGAAAGATAAAAATTTAATTGTTCTAGGAACATTCGATGAACTGGCGCGTGATGGCATGTATGTTCATCAATTGAATATGATTAAATATTCTGATCTTGGGGATCAGAGACGCGATGCAGTTACCAAGGTGCGGTACAACGATTCAGGTACAACTTCCGTGATAGAGCAGGTAGGAGACACCATGAAAGTATATTTCGGAAAAGGTGTCCATGCCATAGCGCCCGGACAGGCGGCGGTATTTTACCAGGGTGAAGACGTAATTGGCGGAGGCTGGATTGCCTCCAGTTTTAAGCAAAATCAACCATGAATAGGTGCAATATTT
The DNA here is from genome assembly GCA_003229495.1 of Flammeovirgaceae bacterium. Lineage (GTDB taxonomy): Bacteria > Bacteroidota > Bacteroidia > Cytophagales > Cyclobacteriaceae > SZUA-3. Next base: position 4,651 of record QIEB01000653.1, on the reverse strand, counting down.
ATGTTTGTGCTTTTGCTTTGACTCTGATTAGTTGTTCAGATACACTGGCGCCTGATCCCGATAAGGTAGGGTTTAATTATTTTCCTTTGGAGATAGGCGAATTCCGAATCTATCAGGTTCAAAAGATTAAATATTCTCTGTTTGTACCCACAGACACCGCTCAATATCAACTAAAAGAACAAGTGGTTGACACCTTTTCAACACAAAACGAAATTAATTATATTCTACACCGTTTTAGTAGAGATTCTTCCACCGACAATTGGCAATTAGATTCCGTGTGGACTGCTCGTAGAACCCAAAATCACGCTATTGTGGTGGAGAACAATATCCCGTTTGTAAAAATGGTCTTTCCCATCAGGCTTAACAAAGTTTGGGATGGCAACCTCTTCAATGCATCCCCTCCGGATGAATATCAAATCACAGATATAGGTAGATCGTTGGTAACACCTGCCGGTACTTTTGTTAATAATCTGACAGTATTTGAGAATAATGACCCAGATACTTTGATTTTTCAGGATATCCGGCAATCCATTTATGCCCTGAATGTAGGATTAGTTTATAAAAACTCCAGTATACTGGATTTTTGCAATACCGAACCGAGTTGTTTAGGTACTTTGGAATTCGGCACAAAATTTGAGCAGATCTTAACGGATTATGGGAAGGAGTAAACTACTGTTGACAGTAATTTGGATGTGGTTTCCAGGTGTTTTGCAACTTGGAGCTCAGGACCATAGATTCATGGTCTTTTTCCAGGAAAAGAATAGTAGTTTTAATATTGAGAGCCCTACTGAGTTCCTTTCGACCAGGGCCATAGAAAGAAGATCAAGGCAAAATATTGCAATTACCGCACAAGACTTGCCCATTAACGGGAACTACATAACTTCTCTGGAAGGTCAGGGTGCCAAGGTGTGGTTTAGCACAAAATGGTTAAACGTGGTTAAATGGAGCGCTAATACAAGCTTATTCATCAATTTTGACCAATATCAGCACGCTCCCTTTTGTTTCATCGATCAAGTTTGTGGCTCCCGGTGAGCTGAAAGCACAAAATGGGGCGGAACTTCACAAAAAAAACCAGTCTACTCTCCTGGGCAGGGCACAATCCACTGAAATACAAAATAAGTTATTAGGCATTGACATTATGCAGCAAGAAGGCGTTACCGGTGAGGGAATGCTCATTGCAGTTTTTGATGGAGGATTTCTTGGGGTAGACCAAACTCAGCCATTTGATCATCTTGTCATCAATGACCAATTGATCACAACATTTGATTTTGTAGGTAGCTCCTCTAATGTGTTTCGCTATGACGATCATGGCACCAAGGTATTGTCGGTTATTGCGGCTAATAACCCAGGGGTATTCACCGGCAGTGTTTTTGATGCAAACTTTATCTTGTGTGTTACTGAAGATGTGAGCAGTGAATATAGGGTAGAGGAATATAATTGGCTGTTTGCTGCAGAATTAGCAGACAGTGCCGGTGTAGATATCATAAATACCTCATTGGGGTACAGTGTTTTCGACGAACCCAACATGAATTACAGTGTAGAAGACCTCGACGGGTCAACCACGGTAATATCGAATGCAGCTTCTATTGCAGCAAGCAAAGGAATGGTTTTAACTATTAGCGCAGGAAATGCCGGCAGCTCGAATTGGCAATCCATTACCGCACCTGCGGATGCTCTGGATGTGCTGTCTGTGGGGGCCATAAAAAATGACTCAACCAAAGCCTTATTCAGTTCAACAGGGCCTAGTGCGGATGGACGGATCAAGCCCGATGTAGTGGCCCTGGGAGTAAATACTGCGGTAATAAATAGAAATGGAAACATGGTATTTAATAATGGGACTTCTTTTTCGGCGCCACAAATTGCAGGATTGGCAGCAGGAGTCTGGCAATCAAGTCCGGAATTCAACTATCTTCAGGTAATTGAATCAATAAAAAATAGTGGTCATCTGGCCCAAAACCCAGACAATCAAACCGGTCATGGAATTCCCAATTACCTTGGTGCCAAAGAACTGGTTCTATCCGTCGATGATCCAATGACCAGGGGTTTTTTAAAACTGTATCCGAACCCATTGGGTAACAGACTTTACATACTCAGTGAAATTTCACTTCCAACTGCAACTTTTTTCATGCACAATATTTCGGGTCAGAAGATTCTTGAAAATCAGCTGTTTAATATTCCGGCTTCCACGGAGATCTCCATGAATATTCCACTCTTGTCGCCGGGAGTTTACCTGGTTACCATTTTATCGGTGGATCACTCCGGTACTTTTCGTTTGATAAAACATTGATCTGTCATAGTGGCTCGAATATGTGAAGTTTTGGTTTAGTTTCCAATAAGCTAATTTGTTATATTGAGAATAAATCACCACACTACCACCATGAGAACAGTTATTCAATTTACTACCGTTGTTTCCTTAATTGTATTCGTTACCTCTTGTTCTTGCGATAAATATCAGGAAGCAAAAAACGCTCTCAGCGCGGTTAAGAACTTAGCCGAAAACGCAGAAAATATTCAGGAATCTATGGAGGAAGCCAATAACCGAATGGAGGAAAGAAAGAAGCGAGGAGATACTATTGCCATTCACTATGAGCAGTTGGCCGAATACTTACCCGACTCTTTTGCCGGTTATGAAAAAGATGGCGATATGGAAGGAGGTACTACCACCACTCCTGGATTTGGTTCCTATTCAAATGTAGGCCAAAGATATCTCAATGCGGATGGAGATAAAGTTGAAATAAACATTGTGGATTACAACACTGCTTTTGCCATGTACACTACCATTATGGCCGCTTATGCCTCCGGGTTTGAAATTGACAACACCAATGAGCAAATTAAAGGTTTTAACTACTCAGATGAGGTAAAGGGCTGGACGGTGCTGCAAAAAAAGAGTAATAGAGCAGAAGTCTATGCGGGGGTCAGTGATCGATTCCATATTACTGTACAAGCTGATAATCAAAAAAGTATCGATTTTGTGATGGATGTCATCACTAAAGAAATACCTGTAGACCAGCTTGCCAAGCAATAAAGCTAGTTTCGAAGTTCCACCTTGTATTGTATATTTGTTGCATGGCGCCCATCATTGCACCTTCCTTATTGGCCGCAGATTTTGCGAATCTTCAAACCGAAGTGGAATTAATTAATCGAAGTGAAGCCGATTGGTTTCACCTGGACATCATGGATGGACAATTTGTTCCTAATATATCTTTTGGGGTACCTGTTTGCAAAGCAATTGCCAGGCACGCCCAAAAGCCATTGGACATCCACCTGATGATAGAAACACCTGAGTTGTATTTGAAAGTGTTTCAAGAGTGCGGTGCGTATTTAATTAGCGTTCATTATGAAGCTTGCGATCATCTGCACAAAGTAGTAAATCAGATAAAGGACCTGGGCTGTAAAGCGGGAGTAGCGCTTAACCCTCATACACCGGTCCACTTGTTGGAGGACCTGATCTCTGAAGTGGACCTGGTATGCCTGATGTCGGTAAATCCTGGCTTTGGCGGGCAGAAATTCATTGACAGAACATACCAAAAAGTACAGAAGTTAAAAGAGATGATAAACCTGTCAGGCAGCACCACTTTAATTGAAATAGATGGTGGAGTTAACCATAATAACGCTCTGCAGTTACTTAATGCCGGAGCGGATGTATTGGTAGCCGGGAGCTTGGTGTTCAAGGCCGAAGATCCCCTAAAGGTAATTAGCGATCTCAAGAAGGTGCCGGCTTGAAAAGACCATTTTATTTATGCGTTTTGTTAATTTCCTTTTGTTGCAGCCCTGTTGGCAATTTATTTGGGCAAACAGCATTTGCCCGCGGTAAAATAACCGACGAAAATCAGATAGGAATTGTAGGTGTAAACATCATTGCTAACACTGGCGAAGGAACTTCTACAGATTCACTGGGCCGGTTTTTATTGGTGGTTACTCCAGACACTGCCATTGTACTAACTATCTCTCACATTGGTTATCAAACCATTACTCGAAAAGTTTCCATTGCCCCTTTTGATAATCTGTTGTTGAACTTAAAATTGACGCCCAAATCTACTTTACTGGATGAGGTAGCGGTGCAGGATCGACGTACTACGGATGATTTTGTACCCAGCTTAACCACTATTAGCCCCGAATCTGCACGATTGCTTCCTTCACCTTTTGGTGAGTTCAACAAGATACTGGCCACGCTTCCAGGGGTGGTCAGCAATAATGAGTTGTCCGCCACATACTCAGTACGCGGAGGTAATTTTGACGAAAACCTGGTCTATGTTAATGATATACCGATCTACAGGCCGTTCCTGATTCGGGCCGGAGAGCAGGAGGGCCTCAGTTTTATCAACCCGTATCTGGTGGAAAACATTGAGTTTTCATCCGGAGGATGGGCACCGGAATACGGTGACAAGTTAAGTTCCAGTCTTAATATTACTTACAAGAAACCCAAAAAATGGGGGGGGAGTGCAAACATAAGTTTGTTGGGTGGAGGCCTGCATGTCGAAGGTGCTTCGAAAAATCAGCGATTTACCTTTTTAGCCGGTGTTCGGCATAAGAGTTCCCAATACCTGTTGAATACGCTTGAAACCAATGGTGAGTATTTACCAAAGTTCACTGATGTCCAATCATATATCAGCTATAACCTCGACCCAAAAAGGAACAGAACAGAGCTTTC
>QIEB01000600.1 GCA_003229495.1 Flammeovirgaceae bacterium | reverse complement strand
TAAATTTATGTAATTATATATTAGAAATGCAAAAAAGCTTTCATCTAATAAAAACTTCCATGAAAAACAGGCGAAAACCTGCCAGAAGATGCCACTTGCTTGCTTATAAATCGAATTTAATTCCTTGTGCCAAGGGAACCTTATGGCCAAAATTGATGGTATTGGTCTGACGTCGCATATAAATTTTCCAGGCATCTGATCCGGATTCACGACCTCCACCAGTTTCTTTCTCGCCACCAAACGCCCCTCCTATTTCCGCCCCTGAAGTGCCAATGTTAACATTGGCAATTCCACAATCTGATCCCAGCTGCGACAAGAACAATTCCGATTCTCTAAGGTTGTTGGTCATGATAGCCGAAGATAGCCCCTGGGGTACGCTGTTTTGTAGATCGATGGCCTCTTCAATTAATTGGTAGGGCATGATGTATAATATTGGGGCAAATGTTTCGCATTGTACAATGTCAAAATCATTGCTTACCTCAAATATTGCAGGCTTCACATAGCATCCCGAGCTGTATTCACTACCTTCCAAAATACCCCCTTCCACAATCTCCTTACCTCCACTTTCCTTTACTTTTTCGATCGCCTTAAGATATTTGTCTACGGCATCCCTATCTATCAATGGACCCATATGATTCCCCTCTTCTAACGGATTGCCAATTTTTATCTGCTTATAGGCATCTATCAATCTTGCCTTAAAGTCTTCGAATATTTCCTGGTGAATAATCAATCTGCGCGTGGTGGTACAACGCTGCCCAGCAGTTCCGATGGCTCCAAATACTGCCCCTGTCAAGGCGGTTTCCAGATCTGCATCCTTTGAAATGATTATGGCGTTATTGCCACCCAGTTCTAACAAAGCTTTACCCAGTCTGGCGCCAACCGCTGCCCCCACTGCCTTTCCCATAGCGGTGCTCCCGGTTGCTGATACCAATGATACCCGGTGGTCCGTGCTTATTAGTTCACCAATCCTTCGATCTCCTATTATAAGGTTACTTACACCCTCCGGTACCTGGTTCTCATTAAAAACCTGGCTGACAATAAGTTGACAAGCCACTGCCACAATGGGTGTTTTTTCCGAAGCCTTCCATATACAGGTATCACCACATACCCAGGCAATCGCTGCATTCCATGACCATACGGCCACCGGGAAATTAAAGGCTGAAATAATCCCCACCAGACCTAATGGATGATACTGTTCATACATGCGATGTCCCGGTCTTTCAGAGTGCATGGTCAGCCCATACAATTGCCGCGACAACCCTACTGCAAAATCGCAGATATCAATCATCTCCTGCACTTCCCCAAGCCCTTCCTGATAGGACTTTCCCATTTCGTAAGATACTAATTTGCCCAGCGGTTCCTTGTAATGACGAAGCCGTTCCCCAAGTTGTCTAACCACCTCACCACGGTGAGGTGCAGGCCAGGTACGCCATTCGGAAAACCCTTTTTGTGCCTGTACAATTACCTGCTGGTAAACGGATTCCTTGGCAGCTAATACCCTCCCCACCTCCGACGCATCAACTGGCGATCTGGAAACAATTGGTTCTCCATCGGTATCCAACCATTTTATACCGGTGCTTGCACCTTGGATAATAGATTTGACCCCCAGAGTGGAAAGTACATTTTTTATATTAAAAGAATCTTCGGTAGCAGTACTCATTGAATTAGGATTATGTTGATTCAAAGATATAAAAACCATAAAAAAACCCTGACGTTAACCGTCAGGGTTTCAAACCATATCAAATATGACTACCAACCAATGGCATAATAACGTTCTTCACCATTGGGATACATCCCCTCAATTAAATTACCTCCCCTTCTGTTTCTAAGTATTTCCAATACCTGATCCACGTTATCCACCGGTGTCTTATTAACATGGGTGATGATGAAACCAGGTTTAATTCCGGCGGTCTTCCATTTTCCATCTCCAACCTGATCAATCACCACACCTCCTCTTAGATCCAACTTCTCCAGATTTTTATCATCAGCCGCTTTAAAAACAGCTCCATCAAAACTATTGGTGTTGTCAAAGGTGAGTATTCCAGTATTTCCCTGCAGGTTCTTCAATACCGCTTTGGTGGTATATTTTCGCCCGTCCCGCTTATAGGTAACTTCGATGCGATCACCCGGACTATTTCGGGCCACTAGTTCCTGTAGCTCGGCGGTAGTGTTAATCGGAGTACCTCCAATCTTTACAATAATGTCCCCCTGCTTCAATCCAGCTTCCTTAGCGGCTGAATTATCACCAATTAATTCCTGAATATAAACACCGCCTACTTGGTCAAGGTCTCTTTCTTCTGCAAAGTCTGCAGTTACGTCTCGAATCTGAACTCCCAGCAAGGCTCTTTGTACTACCCCGTATTCTTTAAGATCATTAACTACTTTTTTGACCAATGAAGAAGGTACTGCAAAACTATATCCTGCAAATGTACGGGAGGGAGTGGCTATTGCAGTATTGATACCTATTAACTCCCCTTTAAGGTTTACTAAAGCGCCGCCACTATTTCCCGGGTTTACCGCGGCATCAGTTTGAATGAATGATTCAATCCCGTAATTCCTTCCTCCCAGAATATTGATATTTCGGGCCTTTGCACTTACTATTCCAGCGGTGACCGTGCTGGTCAAATCATAAGGTGTCCCTTGGGCAAATGGGTTTCCAACAGCTAGCACCCACTCCCCTATACGTAGCTCATCACTATCTCCTATATTAATATAAGGCAGTTGACGCTCTTCTATTTTTAACAAGGCAAGGTCAGTATTGGGATCGGTACCAACAAGCTTTGCGTCGTAATCTCTTTTGTCTGCCAGGGTCACTTGTATCTCACCGGCATGATCAATCACATGGTTGTTAGTGATAATGTAACCGTCCTCGGAGATGATCACTCCCGAACCGAATCCTCTGCTTTTGGGGTTTCGACTGCGACCATTGTCAGGCTGACGGTATCCAAAGAATTCCCAAAAATCCTCCACACTATTTGCATGGCTCCTTCCTTCAAAAGTTGACCGAATGTGTACTACCGCCGGGGTACTTACCTCTGCGGCATATACAAAATTTAGTCCATCCGGAACTGTAAAATCCCTATTTTCTAAATAGTTGGTGAAATGTGCTGGCGTATTACTTTGTTGATCCACGTTTGGACCGGGGTTTGCAAAGAACAACTGCATTCCTCCAACCGCCATGGCGGCACCCAGGAAGGAAGCAAAAACTAACCCGAAGAAAAATTGGCTCTTATTCATAATTCAAATATTAATTACTAGTGATAACGTTAAGTTCCTAATCTTGTAACGCAAATAAAATCGAATCTGTTTTAGATGCTAGACAATTATTATGCATATCGCTGTTTTTTAACATAATTTAACTAAAAAAGGCGAAATTAATCCGCCTTTCTTACCAAATCAAACGCTCTAACCAAACTCACTAATTAATTTTAATGGTTCTTTTCAATTCTTTCTTTACATCTTTAGGAAGAGTGATTTTTAGGATTCCATCATTATAGGCAGCTTGGATCTTAGTGTCATTTACATTTTCCGGTAGGTGAAAAGTTCGGCTAAATGTACCATATCGGGTCTCCCTGGTGTGGTAGTTTAACTCCTTTTGTTCCTTCTCGAATTTTCTTTCACCTGAGATAGTCAATTGACCGCCATTAAAATCGATGGTGAAATCATCTTTCTTGAAACCGGGAACTGCCAAATCCAATTCGAAAGTCTTGTCCGTTTCGGAAATATCCAC
>QIEB01000376.1 GCA_003229495.1 Flammeovirgaceae bacterium | reverse complement strand
CAACTAATATCTGTAATGTGAAGCAGACCATCCACTCCTCCCAGGTCAATAAAGACACCGAAGTTTGTCATATTCTTGATCACTCCCTCCAGTACCTGACCTTTTTCAAGGTTATTGAGGATCTCGGCCCGTTGTTTCTCCAGGTCTTTTTCAATTAGTACCTTATGCGATACCACTACGTTATCATTAGCGTAGTTGATCTTTACCACTTTAACCTCCATGGCCTTATCTACGAACACGTCGAAATCCCGTATCGGTTTAACATCAATTTGAGATCCTGGCAAGAAGGCCTCTACCCCATGGATATCAGCAATCAATCCTCCTTTGGTCCGGCGTTTGATGAAACTCTGAATAACCAGGTCTTTTTCATAAGCCTCCTGGATATTCTTCCAGGCTTGTACGATTTTCGCCTTCTTCCTGGACAATACCAACTGTCCATTGGCATTCTCCTGCTCTTCGATATAAACCTCTACTTCATCGCCAATCTTTAAATCCGGAAGATCTCTGAATTCTGAGGCTGAAATTAATCCGTCTGACTTAAAACCAATATTCAGAATGACATCCCGATCACTGATACCTACTACCTTACCAGTTACTACTTCTTTCTCCTCTATTTCGGTTAAAGTATCTTCGTACAGCTTTTCCATCTGGGCCCGCTCTTCCTCGCTATAACTATCCCCAAAACTTTTGGTCTGGACATTGTCCCAGTTAAATTCTTCATCCTCCTGCTCTTGCTCTTCTGGCCCTTTCTCTTGCTGTTGTGACTGTTGCTCCTGCTCTGGCTGTTGCTCTTGCTCTGACTGTTGCTCCTGAATATTTTGTTCCTGTTTCTCTGAAGTATTCTCCATAAATTTTGACCCTGCTTACAGTCGGCTGCCGGGTCTGTCAACCAACAATTGATGAAACAAATTCGTAAACGTAAAATCCGGGTTAGACAGTTTACGACACGTTCACTCGAACGGAGTGCAAAATTAGTAATTTATTGGAAATAACCGTCATTAGAAGGTCAATTTATAGGGCTTACGCAGCTTGACAGTCAATGCTAGTTCGATAACAATTCCATAAATCATCCCTCGTCCTTCATCCTTCGTCCCTCGTCCCTTCGTCCCTCGTCCCTCGTACTAACGGCATCGTCAGACAATGCGGCCCCCCACCGGCACGGGTCAATTCCGATGAACGTACGGTAATAATAGTGGACTCCAGTTTTTCTGCCTGAATCTGTGCGGTTTTCACCCCATCCAGCAACTCTCCCGCAGAGATTATTTGATAACCATGCTCCTTCAGGGCTTCCAGGGTCTTAAGGTTTCTGGCATAAGATACCGCTACTCCATCTTTCAAGGCCACCAGGTTGCAGCCGCTGGCGTATTGCTCTCGTTCCTGATAGGGATACCTGCCATTACCGCAGGGGATCAACCGGACATTTGGCTGCAGTTCTGAAAGTAATTCATGGATATATTGGTAGCGCACTATGTTGTCCAAACTATTGCGGTATTGTTTAATACTTAGTTTCCCACCCATAAAAGGTTCATAGTAGACAAAGTCCGTGCTGGAAATTTGAGTAAACAGCGTGTCAAGGTGGATACAGGTGGGTAATTGGGGTATTTCTATCAAGGTAACTCTCTCCACTACTCCTTTCTCAAAAAGTATCTTAGCTATCTTTTCTATACTGTATTCATTGGTACGTGCACTACTTCCGATAAACAGGTTTTGTTCATTAATAACCATAACGTCACCACCTTCTATGGCCAATTTCGAATCAGATAGTGTTTCCAAAAGATTTTTGGGATCTTCACAGAGGTCTATAAAGATGGTTTTTTTGTTACCCCCTGAAAACAACGGATGGTAGTGCGCAACAAACCAGGCCAAAATTGATTCCCGCTTCCTGGCGGTTTTTCCGGTGATGCATGTTAGAAAGCTATGGTTGATGGCGACTCCTATGTCCCTGGTAAATATGTGGTTGGGAAGTGGTGGTAAAATGGGCTGTGGTAAACCTGGAAGCACTCCGGATATCAAGACTGCTGCCAGTGACACCGCCGGCAATGCTCCCAGGTAGACCGCCTGTTGACGGGGAACCTGCTCGAACTCTATGACCATAGCCAATAGCTCCTCCAGGATGGAGCTGTCTCTTAAAATGTCTTCCAGTAGCGATTGAAATTCAATGACGGTATCGGGTCCAAGTATCGCAGTTAAAATGGCTACGAATCTCCGGTGCTGGTCTATCATTTGTGGGAGAAACACAATATCATCATATAAAAGCTGGTCTGCGTTGGACGGAGTGACCCATTCAATCCCCTGATCAGGACCATGGACTACTACTCTTTTTAGTTGATTGATGTCCGAGCTTACTTTAATGGGTCCCATTAGTTTTGATTTTGTTGACATTGATCAAAACAGTGCTTTGCTGTGGTGGCCAATCAAAATTAGGCGCTCTTGGCTTTACTAAGAAATGGACGCCATTCGTCCATTATTAACCCCGAAAGATCCCTGAGGAACAATATGTATGACGGTTTGTAGGGTTTACTTTTCAAGGTGAATCCAATTTCCTCTGGCAATGCATTTCCTTTCCTTGCATTACAATCCTTGCAAGCTGTAACCAGATTGGTCCATGAAGACCTTCCCTTGCGTGACCTGGGAAGTACATGATCCAGGGTTAAGTTACTGGTAGTACCACAATATTGACAGCAATAGCTGTCTCGTTTAAATACATTTTGCCTGGATAGTTCTACGTCCTTGTAGGGAATACGAATATATTTGTATATGCGAATAACCGCCGGCATAGGATAATATTCAGTTACCGTACGTAGATACTGCCCATCAAAACCTGATATTAACTCTGCTTTCTCCAGATAGGTCAATAAGAAAGCACGATGTATGCTGCATACAGTCAGTGGGCTGTAATCTTGATTTAAAACGAGTACTCTTTGATTCATATCAAATTTCGCCTTAGTATCCGGTTCTACCGATTTCCCTTTGTTCATCCTTCTTTCTAATATCCTGTCTCTTGTCAAAAAGTTTTTTACCCTTTCCCGTGGCAATCTCCAATTTAGCCAGACCCCGGGCATTGATAAAAAGCCGTAACGGGACAATAGTAATACCTGCGTTTTTAGATATTTTGCGAAGTTTCTTCAGTTCACTTTTGTTAAGCAACAATTTACGCTTTCTGGTTGGTTCGTGATTATAGTGCGTTCCTTGTTTATAGAGGCTTATGTGCATTCCTTGTATCCACAGCCCTTCCCCATCAAAAACACCATAGGCATCCTGAAGATTCGCCTTTCCCAACCGAATAGACTTAATCTCTGTGCCAGTCAGTACCAGCCCGGCCACAAAATAGTCGTCCAACTGGTATTCGAACCTGGCCTTTCTATTCCTAATTTGAATTTGGCGGTATGTCTGCTGGTCTTTTTTCATGCCCCGCCAAATATAAGGCTTTGGGAACAATTGAATACTAGAATACTAGAACAATTGAGCAGTAGAACAATAGAGCAGTAGAACAATTGAACAATTGAACAATTGAGCAGCAGAACAATAGAGCAGTAGAACAATTGAACATTTGAGCATTTGACTGGAACATTTCAGTCCATCACTCATTTGTCTCCCAATCTCATGCGGGGATCCGGGCCCACTGACAGATCAGAAAACTGACCCGCAAGGTATTTATAGTGACCGGTAATGGCTATCATGGCGGCATTATCCGTACAGTACTGGAACTCAGGAATAAATACTTCCCAACACCGTGACTTAGC
>QIEB01000437.1 GCA_003229495.1 Flammeovirgaceae bacterium | reverse complement strand
GTTTGATAAAATAACTTTGTAAATCTTCCTCGGTTTTCAAGCCTTCTTCTCTCATACGACGCTGAGCGTGAGGATCTAACTTCCATTGCTCCTTATTACATTCATCGCCGCCGATATGTATATACTCATAAGGAAATAGGTCCATTATTTCGTTAAGCATGTTTTCTGCAAACAAGAAAGTTTCCTCTTTCCCTGGATTGTAGGTGTTATTCTTAATTACCCCGCCGGTAGCCACATAGGGAGCTGCATTGATACAGCCGATCTCCGGGTATGCAGCAATGGTGGCCTGGGCATGACCGGGCATCTCAATTTCAGGGATGACTTCAATAAAACGTTGCCTGGCGAAGGCCACAATTTCACGAATATCTTCCTGGGTGTAAAACCCGCCATAAGTTAGCTTATCTCCTGGTTGTTGTATGGGGCGGCCCCACCAGTCAGAGACAGTTTCGTCATAGTTGGTGTAGTCCACTCGCCAGGCGCCAATTTCAGTTAACTTTGGGTACTTTTTGATCTCTACCCGCCAGCCCTGATCATCGGTCAGGTGCCAATGAAAACGGTTCATCTTGATCTCCGCCATCATATCAATAACCTTCTTCACTTGTTCTTTGTCAAAGAAATGCCGGGAAACATCCAGCAAAAATCCCCTCCAACCAAAGGCTGGAGCATCTTCTATGCTTACTGCAGGGATGGTCCATTGATCCCTGTGTTGGTTGGTCACAAACGATGGAGGCAGCAATTGCATCAGAGTTTGAAACGCATAAAAAAATCCAGCGCCGGTGCTGGCGGATATTTGTACTTTTTCAGCATCAACTTTTAGCAGGTATCCTTCATCAGATAATTCATCTAAATAATGCAGTTCCATCTGGGCCGAATGGGTTGCCACCTTGACTTCAGGGGCCCAGCCAGAAGCTTTCAGAAACTTATCCGCAAAATGGTTGGCAACTGCTTGCTGCTGCGGGTTTTCTACCGCAATGACTGTTTCGGCAGTAATAGTAAAATACCCACTGTCAGGTACTACTTTTTGAGGTTGTGGGATAATGGCGATGGGAGCAAGCTCGACATGAGGTTTGGCGCAGTAAAAAAGGGTAAAACACAAAATTGTAAAGATAACCCTTAGCTGCCAGGTCATAGCCGTTCATATTAAGTATTGGCTAAAGTTAAGTATTAATTTCGCCTTAGCAATTCAGCCTGTCGGCATCACCCAGGAATCATATATATTTACTAAATGAAAGCAATTGTCTACACTAAATATGGCACGCCGGATGAACTTAAATTGCAGGAATTGCCAAAGCCTGCTCCCAGAGATCATGAAGTATTGATAAAAGTCAATGCGGCTTCCATAAATTCGTGGGACTGGGATAACCTGCGGGGTCAACCATTTATTAATCGCCTGATTTTTGGACTTTTAAAACCAAAGACAAGAATATTGGGATGTGACATCGCGGGACTGGTTGAAGCGGTTGGTAAAAACGTGAAGCGGCTACAGCCGGGAGATGAGGTATTCGGAGATATGTCAGGATGTCATTGGGGTGGGTTTGCCGATTATGTGTGTGCCGATGAAAAAGTACTGGCATTAAAACCAACAAGCATCAATTTCGAACATGCTGCAGCTATCCCGCAAGCCGGGGTGCTGGCCTTACAAGGGCTTCGTGACCATGGGAAGATCAGGCAAGGGCAAAAAGTATTAATCAATGGAGCAGGTGGAGGAGTGGGTACATTTGCCATACAGCTGGCCAAAATGTATGGCGCGGAAGTTACCGGTGTGGACAAAGGAGAGAAATTTAAAATAATAAAATCCCTGGGAGCAGATCATGTGATTGACTACACCAGGGAAAACTTCACCCAAAACGGTCAGCAATATGACATTATCCTGGATGTTATGGGATACCATTCCATCTTTGAATATCGGCGTTCATTAAGCCCCATTGGAATTTATGCTATGGTAGGAGGAGGTCCATCTCTAATATTTCAGGCTTTATTCCTGGGTCCATTGATTTCATTGATCGACGCCAAGAAACTGAGGGCAGTCATGCATAAACCCAAAAAAGAGGACCTGGATTATCTGGCAGAATTGGTGGTAGCAGGGAAATTAAAGCCGGTAATAGATAGAGGTTATCCATTGAGTGAGACTGCTGAAGCCATGCGGTATTTTGGTGGTGGACAGGTTCAGGGTAAGGTGGTAATAAAGGTGTAGATATAGGGAGGTTTACTCAGTGACTGGATAAGGGTTTGATATCCCAGGGTCCCACTAGGAAAAAACTATATAGTTAAATATGAGTAAACTATATAGTTTTTTTCAAAAATCAAACGTCATCTTACCCCACCACTATTGATCTCAATCCTGAGGTTCTGCCTCCCTTTTCCACTCCGGAAGATATCTTGGCTCACTCAGAGTCAGGGGTGCTGAGCTCTGGTAACAAGGAGTTTAGTTGCGTTCCTTTGAATTCAGCGGCTTCATTCCAGTCCCTAAAAAATTCACTCCAGGAGTCATCCCCATGCAAAGCTTCGTATTTAGCTACAAATTCCCTGTCCTGGTCCATAGAGGCCCAACTATCGTGTTGCCACAAAACACCCCAGCTTCGTTCACCATCCCAATCAGCCTGATTGGCAAAAACATGAAGTCCCAGATTAAGGTTCTCTTTGCGGTAAACTTCGAATATTCTTTCAATTATTTCACGGGCATCGTCTTCTTTTCCAGGTCTCAATTCAAACCAACGAATACGCATTACCGCTGCTTTGAACCCTTCCGGTGCGTAGGTCATGCCATCGACAAGTCTCCAGTATCCAAATTCGCCAACTTCAGCATGTGCATCAACATTTTTCAACCAGTCATCTAAATGGTCTTCAGTAAGTGGGGTGTCCAACGAGGACCAGGTCATCGGTCCTTTTACCCAACTCATTCCGGTAGCATTTGGACCAGAACGAATGTTCCATACGCTTACAGCTTCACTTCCTTCCGTATGAAACTTTTCAATATGGGCTTTCAAACCCTCCCTCAGTTGTTGCTGGTGCCCAGATTTGGCTTTTAATTGGATAGTTGAATACATCACATACCCGTCATCATCCTGGGCGACCAGATGTATTGAAATAATCAGACATAGCGGAAATAGTAACTTTTTCATGGTGTTAGTTTTGGTTTTAATGTTTAATTATCAATTAGTTAAGAAGAAAGTGTCAAATTCCCAAAAATAATGGACATAAAAACCCCACGGTTCAATCATACTCATGCTAGGTTTGATGCTTAGAAATTTAGTTCCGCTATTTAGGCTTCCAGTCTTTGATAATGATGCCATCACCGTACCTGCTCACTACTAATTTCTGTTTGGCTTTCCATCCCAAATCACGAATAATTTCTATAGGTATACTGACTATGTAGGTGCTGCCCCCGGCGGTTTTTTGAAGGTTGCGCACATTGCGTTCTTCGATTGCCCTGCGTCCCATAAATTATATAGTTAATATAAGTAAACTATATAGTTTATTTCAAAAATCAAAACAGTGGGACTACTGTTTTTTTGACTTTTTATAACTTATGGAGATCCCGGAACTACTGGTCTTGTCAATTGTGGTCTTGTAATTGGCCAGGCTCTTTACATGGTCCATGAATTCTTTAATACCTCCCATATTATTACGAACATTATGGGCGGTAAAACACCCGCCTATCGCCTATTTCCAGTTTTGGGTCCAGATCAATAAAATATTGAGTATACCATCCCTTATCGGCATCAGAAAACACGAAATCAAAAGGGCCTGGTAAATCTTTCACCAGTTGATGGGCATCAGCGTGTCTGATATCAACAAACTCAAGTAAGCCGGCTTTTTTCAAATTGTCTTTGGCCAACTCCAACCTTCTTTGATCGATATCAACGGTAATCAATTTTCCACCGGTTTTGCTCAGCGCCCAGGCCAGCCAAATGGTGGAATGACCCGTTGAAGTACCAATTTCCAAAGCAGATTTGTAGCCATTTTGGACAATCAAATCAAACAGCACCTGTCCGTCTTGATAAGGAACGTTCAGATCTCGCCATTCTGACCGATTCTTATCCAGGAATTGCTTTACTTTTTGATCTAAAGCGGCCTGATCTTTTGCCGTCTGAGAAAAAGCCACAGGACCAAAAAACAGGATGAGAACAGAACAGCTCATATAGAATTTTCTGGTAAGTTTTTGATTTATCATTTTGTTACTCTTTAAATCTCTTATACTAATTGAGTTTTTCTAATCAAGCCTAATCTCCAACCAAATGCAATCTACCCAAGCCAAACTGTTCACCTGGAGATGCAGACCTGATGCTTCAAGTCTTTTTTCCTCTCCTTTACCTGGCAACTAACCAGCAACTTAGGAAGAAGATTGACTTAATAGCACTGCCCATCAGCTTATGTAAGATCATGATAATGAATATACAAAAATGGACAAGCTAAACCAATTCTGGAATTTGTCTTTTGGTGTTTGAGGATTATGACTCACAGTAATCAAATTTTAAAAACTAAACCCCA
Source organism: Flammeovirgaceae bacterium (assembly GCA_003229495.1). GTDB lineage: Bacteria > Bacteroidota > Bacteroidia > Cytophagales > Cyclobacteriaceae > SZUA-3. The sequence continues at coordinate 1,696 of QIEB01000437.1, read as the reverse complement.
CTAAAAAGCCCCTCTATAAAAATAAAGGGGCTTTCCAGTTGTCCGACCAGGGCTCGAACCTGGACTCTTCTGGACCAAAACCAGACGTGTTGCCAGTTACACCATCGGACAGTTATTTTGAAAGCACAAATTTAGAACTATTTTGAATCAAGAAAAAACAAATATAAAAAAGGTTGTTACTTTCTGTATCAAGACAGAAAGTAACCAAACTGTGCCGGCCGTACATAGCACTATGGCAGGCGGGGAAATCAAGGCTGTCGAGGGCTTATAGCTAGAAACCTCTACTCCTAGCTAAAATCATGGATCGGTTATCGGTAGTTCTATTAATCAAATGCTCAATTATTCTACTGTTCCCCTGTTCCCCTGTTCTACTGTTCTACTGTTCTAATGTTCCCATGTTCTACTGTTCCCAAACGCTCTGCCACCCATTTCCGGGCATTTACAAAGGCTGCCATCCAGGGAGTAACCTGAGCGCCCCTTACTGGATCATTTTTATAGGCCCATTGCCAGGGGAAGATGGCTCGTTCTATGTGTGGCATCATGGCCAGGTGCCTGCCATCGGCTGAACATACAGCGGCGGCACTGAATTGAGATCCGTTCGGATTACCAGGGTACTGATCATAACTGTAACTGGCGGCTATTTGATACTGATCCCGGTTCAGTGGGAAACTGAACTTGCCCTCGCCGTGCGCCACCCATATGCCCAATCTTGAACCTGCCAGGGAACCAAACATCACACTGGGATTTTCGTGGATGTCTACCGTAAGAAAGGCTGATTCAAATTTCCCAGAATCATTATGAAGCATTTTGGGGTGCTGCTCATGCCCGGGATATACCAGGCCCAGTTCCATCATTAGTTGACAGCCATTGCATACGCCCAGACTTAAGGTATCACCGCGTTTATAGAAGTTGTCCAAGGCAGTCCGGGCTTTGGCGTTGTACCGAAAAGCACCGGCCCAGCCTTTTGCAGAGCCCAGCACGTCGGAATTGCTGAACCCTCCCACAAAGACCATGAAATTGATGTCTTCCAGGGTCTCACGACCAGCAACCAGATCGGTCATGTGCACATCTTTCACTTCAAAGCCTGCCAGGTACAGTGAATAGGCCATTTCGCGGTCCCCGTTGACCCCTTTTTCTCGAATAATAGCCGCCCTATATGGGCTGGGCGCTGGGCGCTCGGCCCTCAAAGCCAAAGAACTAAGAACTCCCGTAAAACTTGATGGTATTCGGAATTCAATGGGTTGTTGGCTGTAATTTTCGAATCTTTGCTTCGCCAGTTGCGGCTTGGTTTGGTGTCTATCCAGCAGGTAGGAGGTTTTGTACCATTGATCCCTATACTCCTCGATATTCAGAGAATATGTAGCGTCATCAATCTTTATTTCCGCGGTAGACTTAGTAGTAACTTTTCCGATTGTCGTGTGTTGAACACCAGATTCATTTAACACTTTAGTGACCTCTTCCAGTTCCGTTACCTGTAGTACCACCCCAGGGTTTTCACTGAACAATACCTCCACCGGATTATCCCCTAATGCAGTAAGATCAACGGAGAATCCCGCAGTGGGAGTGGGGAAAGCCATTTCCAATAGCGTGGTAATCAAACCGCCCGCACTGATATCATGTCCTGAAAGGACCAAATTATCTGAAATAAGCTGCTGTATTGCGGTAAATGCATTTTGGAAATAATCAAAATCATTGA
>QIEB01000451.1 GCA_003229495.1 Flammeovirgaceae bacterium | reverse complement strand
TTGGTTCTTCAGTGTTTGAGCAAGCCATGATTGATCAGACCATGATAAACCTGGACGGAACTGAAAATAAATCAAAGTTGGGTGCGAATGCAATACTTGGTATTAGTCTGGCAGTAGCCAAGGCTGCCGCACAGGAAGCCGGTCAGTCACTCTATAGATATGTGGGAGGGGTAAATGCCCATACGTTGCCGGTGCCCATGATGAACATATTAAATGGTGGCAGCCATGCTGACAACTCCATCGATTTTCAAGAGTTCATGATCATGCCTACCAGTGCACCCACCTTTTCAGAAGCACTACGGATGGGTACAGAGGTGTTTCATAACTTGAAAAAAGTACTCAGCAGTCAAGGATTGTCTACCAACGTAGGTGACGAAGGAGGCTTTGCTCCCAATATTGCCTCCAATGAAGCAGCCATAGAAATAGTATTGCAAGCCATTGAAAAGGCTGGCTATCGACCCGGAGAAGACATTTCAATTGCCATGGACGCGGCAAGTTCAGAATTTTATGACCTCGAATCCAAAACATACCACTTTAAAAAGTCGACAGGCGATAAGCTGAGCTCGGACTGAGCTCGGAAGATATGGCAGGGTACTGGAAGGAATGGGTGGACAAATATCCCATTTTGTCCCTGGAAGATGGCATGCATGAAGACGATTGGTCCGGATGGAAAGTACACACAGATTTGGTGGGGGATAAAGTGCAATTAGTAGGAGATGATCTGTTCGTCACCAATGTTAAAAGATTGGGTAGAGGGATCGAGGAAGGAATTGCCAACTCTATTCTGATTAAAGTTAACCAAATTGGTACCTTAACCGAAACCATAAATGCGGTAAACCTGGCCACCAAAAATGGTTACACCAATGTAATGTCCCATCGTTCCGGTGAGACCGAAGATAATACCATTGCAGATTTAGCGGTGGCCCTGAATACAGGACAGATCAAGACTGGTTCTGCTTCACGCTCGGACCGGATGGCCAAATACAACCAATTGTTGAGGATCGAAGAAGAGTTGGGTGATACTGGTTATTTTCCAGGAGCGAATTTTAGATGATCCCCCTCGTCCCTCGTCCCTCGTCCCTCGTCTCTACCAATAGATCCAATTTTTCACTTTTTGCAAAGTTATGTTTATCTTAACCACGGTTTTCAATAAGTCATTTATGATAAAACTAAGACGGCTGAGCAAAAACTTCTACTTTATCAGTGGTATCTTATTCTTGGTTTGGATGCTGTTCTTCGATTCTAATGATCTTTTTTTGCAATTCCAGAGAAATAACAGACTACACCAAATAAGCGCTAAAAAGCAGTTTTATCTGGAGAAGATAGCTGAAGTAGAAAAAGACCGCATGGAACTGTTGAGTGACGAAAAATTGTTGGAGAAGTACGCGCGTGAAAATTATTTGATGCGCAAGCCATCGGAGGATCTTTATATAGTGGTGGAGCAGCCGGAAGAATAGGCGTTACCAGGCTTTAAGTTAATAGATGTCCTCTGGAGGGGGCTTTTTTATTATTTCCTGAATGAAAAAACTAGTACAATTATTTCTGCTAATACTGCTCTCCAGCTACTGTTTTGGACAAAAGCAATTTGACCAGGAGGGAGCGCCAACTTTTTTTGACCGAGTATATTTTGGAGGGTCGTTCAGTCTGCAGTTCGGAGACTTTACGGCAATTGTTATCTCTCCAATAGCAGGCTACATGGTTACCAACCGGTTTTCTGTTGGACCTGGGATCACCTACCAATATTTAAAGGGAGAAGCCTATGATTTCGCAGGCCGGAGATACCAATATAATTCCAACATATATGGATTCAACGCTTTTGCACGATACAATATTACACCCATGTTTTTTGCCTACACCGAATACGAATCATTGAAAGTAGATTTCCCCAGTGTAGATGGCACGGAGCTTGTTAGAGAGTGGGTGCCGGCATACTTTATTGGTGGAGGGGTTTTTCAACAGGTGGGGGGACGTGCCGGACTAGGCCTCACGGTATTATTAAATCTTCTTCACGATAATCGGAAATCACCCTATAACAGCAATCTTATCATCCGGGCAGGAATCACTTTATAGCTTCCGGGGCTTCCAGATGGAATTTCTCAGCCAGAACTTCAAAGCTTTTAATCACAGGGGGTAGTAACGGTATCCCTTCTATCAATCGGATTTTGTAAGTAGTGCGTTCAGGATCTCCTGGGATTAACACCTGTTCTTCACCCTGTACTGGCTTAGAACTACGAAATCTAGTAATCCAGCGGTCCATTTCAGATTTGAATTCTTCAGCTGGCCTGAAGGCATCGATCCGCATGGCCCCGAAAAAGTGGCCAATGCCTTTACCTACAGGATTGCTGCCAGGCTCCAGGAAACTGACAAACGGAGGTACCCAGGGCCCGTAATTTGCTCCGGAAAATACCGCAGAAAAAATGTCCACAATGCTGCCCAGACAATACCCCTTATGACTTCCAAACTCACGGGTTCCTCCAAGCGGCACCAGTGCCCCACCTTGTTCCACGCAACTGGCGTCGGTACTGGGGTTTCCTTCATTGTCTTGTGCCCAACCTTGCGGAATTGGCTGTCCTTTGCGTTTCATAACTTCCAGTTTGCCATTGGCAACGGTGGTGGTAGCAAAATCGGCCAGGAATGGTGGCTGGCTTAGGGCGGGGATGGCCACTGCCATGGGATTAGTTCCCAGCAATCGCTCCGAACTAAAAGTGGGCGCTACCAAAGGACTGGCATTGGTCATGGAAATGCCAATCATATCTTTTTCCACGGCCATCATTGCGTGATATCCTGCAGTGCCATAGTGATTAGAATTCCTCACTGAAACCCACCCGGTACCAGCAGTACCGGCCTTTCCGATGGCCACTTTCATCGCTTCAGGGGCCACCACCAAACCTAAACCACCATCGCCATCGATCACCGCGGTACTTGGAGTTTCATGAACCACTTCAATTTTAGGGTCTGCAGTGAGGCGGTCTTTTTCCCAAAGGCGTACATATCCCGGCAGCCGGGCTATGCCATGGGAATCGATCCCTTTAAGGTCTGCATCAATCAATACTTTTGCCGCCTGCTGTGCCTGATCGTCCGGACATCCCATTTTCAGGAAGACCTTAACGGTAAACGCTTGAAGAGAATAGTGGTGATACATCATGGATAATAGTTTATTAAGCAAATATATTGGTCAACCGGCAAAGACCACTGAAATTGTTTAGAAAACTCTAATATTTTAGGTACCATAAAAAAATTAACACCCCTTTATGAATATCGAAGAATACCGAACCTATTGTTTGTCAAAACCAGCGGTAACGGAATCAATACCATTTCCGAAATTGCCAAACGTATTGGTTTATAAAGTGCTTGGAAAAATGTTTACCGCCACAGATATAACTACTTTTACAAGTTTCAGTATTAAGTGTGATCCAGAAACTATTGAAGAATTGAGAGCGAAGTATCCTGCTATGCAAGAACCATCCTATTTTAGTAAAAAACATTGGAGCAGGGTAGTTATGGACGGAACAATTTCGGACAAAGTACTTTGTGGGTGGTTGGATATTTCTTATAATTTGGTGGTAGCAAAGCTTCCTAAAAAGATACAAATGGAGCTAGAAAAATGATCTACCCTAATGTTGCCAGCAATTAACTTTAAAAACTTTCCAGATTTGTTATCTTCGTGCACCATAAATTAAAGAGCATAATGCTTTTTTTCCGAACGTGGCATGCCATTAGAATTAAAAAATTTATTAGCTAAAATAAGTAAGTAATGAAACAAAAAAAAGCTTTATTAAGCACATTGATTGTGATGATCATGTTATCATTATCATCTTTTGCTCAGGACAACTATAGCAGGGAAATACTTCCTATTTTACCGCCAGAACCAAAAACCTATTCTGAATTAGATGTTCGAAATACCAAACCCCCCATTCCATTTAATGTAACTGCCCCAAAGGATGCGCCTAATGTGGTAATCATATTAATTGATGACTTAGGCTTTGGAGCAACTTCAACCTATGGCGGACCCATTCAAACCCCAACAATGGATAAATTGGCTAACAATGGTCTAAAATACAACAATTTCCATACTACCGCACTTTGTTCGCCTACGCGGATGGCCTTGAAAACCGGGCGTAACCACCATACTACCAATACCGGCTCTATTATGGAAACAGCCACAGCATATCCGGGGAACACCGGAGCGCTACCCAATAGCGTTGCACCGCTTGCCGAAATGCTGCGACTAAATGGTTACAGTACCGGAGCTTTTGGTAAATGGCACGAAACAGCAGCTTGGGAGACCAGCGTTTCCGGTCCTTTCGATCGTTGGCCAACACAA
>QIEB01000674.1 GCA_003229495.1 Flammeovirgaceae bacterium | reverse complement strand
TTACTTGGTGCTGCGATACTACTGAATACACCGGCAGTATGGGGTCAGGGATCTACCACCTCAAGCATGAACGGAACCATTACCGACTCAAATGGAGAAGCGATTCCCGGCGCTACAGTGATAGCCGTTCACCAGCCAACCAATGCGCAATTTGGGAATGTAACCGACGTTACAGGAGCTTACCGCCTCAACAATATGAATGTCGGTGGACCTTATACGGTAACCATCAGTTTCGTAGGATTTGAATCGTTTGCCCAAGCAGGTATTTACCTGGATTTGGGTCAAACGTTTCGACTGGACACTGAATTGAGTGATGAAATCACTCTTTTGGAAGCTGTGGAAATTGTATCTACCACCGGTGATGTGTTCGATGGAAACCGATCGGCACAAGAAACGGTGGTCAACGACTACACCATACAACAACTACCAACTGTTAGTAGGAGCCTGAATGATTTTACCAGAATGTCTCCACTAGCAAATACCAGTGTGGGTATTAATGGGGCTATTTCTTTCGGAGGTCTAAATAATCGCTATAACTCCGTTTTTATTGACGGAGCGCCAACCAATGACTACTTTGGACTGGCCAATAATGGGACTAATGGAGGTCAAACCGGGATATCACCTATCAGTGTGGATGGCATTTCACAATTTCAGATTGTCCTGGCACCTTATGATGTACGACAGGGGGGGCTGGCGGGAGCCGGTATAAGCGCCGTAACCCGGACAGGCTCCAACGAGATTGAGGGATCGGCCTGGTATCTGGTCAGTAATGAGGGGCTGTCAGGCAAGACGCCTACTGATGACCCCAGTGTGGATCGGGTGAAACTTGCAGATTTTAGTAACAAAACCTACGGGTTCCGATTGGGAGGCCCAATTATAAAAGATAAATTGTTCTTTTTTGTGTTAGCAGAAATCCAACGGGATGAGACCCCCCAACCATTTAGTATCAGTGAATACCAAGGGGATGCGACTTTAGATGACTTCGACGCCATTGGCGACCATGCACGAAATCTATACAACTATGAACCGGGTGAATACTTAAGTACCACTAATTTGCTGGATGGAGAAAAGTTCATGTTAAACCTGGATTATAATATCAGTCAGAAACACAAATTAGCGGTTAGATACCGCTATACTAAGGCTTCCCAAGTAGGTCCTAGTCAGAGCTCCAGCGCCAATGTCAGCTATGCCAACAGCGGCCAGACATTCCCATCCATTACCAACAATGGCTCTATAGAGTTGAAGAGTAATTTTTCTAACTCATCAAACAGCTTGCTAATAGGTATTACCACCGTTCGGGATGACCGGGAAGTCACCGGCCAGCCTTTTCCCGCCATTCAAATTGCAGATGGTCCCGCAGTTATTAATTTGGGAAGTGATCCATTTTCTCACGCCAATGTAGTGAATCAGGACGTGATCACTCTGACCAACAATTTTAATCTGTATCGAGGTAGGCACACACTGACTTTTGGCACCCACAACGAGTATTTTAACATTTTCAATTTGTTCCTGCCTTTCCATCCTCCGCAGTATAGATTCAATAACAAAGAAAAATTCTTACAAACTATACCAGAAGCATGGCTTTTTCTATACGGTCATGAGCAAGCCGATGAGAATATTGGAGATGATGCAGTTTCAGTAGCGGCGGATTTCAACACCCTACAATTGGGTTTCTATGTTCAGGACGAATTTCAGGTGAACGAAAATTTGAAATTGACTGGTGGACTCCGGGTTGATATTCCCATTTTCCTTACAGACGGAGTGGAGAATTCACAATTTGATAATACTACTATACCCATCATAGAAGGTGAAGGATATAACCTGGAAGGGTCAACAGCTGGCAAAGTGCCAAGCACCCAACTTCACTGGAGTCCCCGTTTCGGGTTCAACTGGGACATAAGCGGCAACAAGAGCACCCAGATTCGTGGAGGGTTGGGAATTTTTACCAGCCGTATCCCCTATGTGTGGCCCGGAGGTATTTATCTGAGAAATGGTTTGACCAGTGGATTTACTTCCATCTTTAATGGGGCTGGCTTTGCTCCACCTAGTGGAGATGGTTCACTGGGGATACCCTTTGAGCCTGATTTGACAAAGCAGCCCGCCATTACCGGAGGCCCTCAAGGTGATGTAGACTTATTTGCAGACGATTTCAAGTTTCCCCAGATATTCAAGGCTAGTTTAGGGGTTGATCATAAGTTGCCTTGGTGGGGATTAATTGGAACCATAGATTTACAGTACACTACCAAAGTGAATGACATTCGGTATCAAGGTGTGAATAAGCCGTTAGATCCAATTGGCGTTTTGACTGGCACTCCGGACAATCGACCAATATTCGACAATAATTTGCTGGATCCTACTTACAACTACATTACACTGGCGACCAACACCAGTAAGGGAAATACTTTTAGTTTTACCTTCCAGTTGCAAAAGCCTTTGCAAAACGGGTTTACCGGTAGTATAGCCTATGCTTATACCCATGCGGAGTCTCTTTTCGATGGTACGGTGTTCATCAACTCCTCCCAATGGCAGGAGTATCAGAGCGTTACTGGTAGAAACAACCCCACTGGATTACAGCGATCTCAGTTTGCCACGGGATCCAGGATCAGCGGATATGTATCCAAACGTTGGGAATACGCTAATAAGTTTGCCACTTCCATTTCTCTATTTTACAATGGACAGGACGGGTTACCGTTCAGCTATGTGTACGCTGATGATGGCGGTCAATTGACTAACGATGATCCCGGAACGGATGAGGCCAGGAATTTAATTTATGTCCCAGCTAGTTCAGGTGAGATCGTTTTCGGAGAGCTGGTGGACGATGGCATGGGTGGCCAGGTGGTAGCCAGGATGTCAGAACCTGATGCCATGGCCCAGTGGGAGGCGCTGGATGCATTTATCAATCGAGATGACTATTTAAGTGAGCGCAGGGGACAATATGCGGAAAGAAATGGTGGCCGCATGCCATTTGAGAGCATACTGGACTTTAGGGCCGCTCAGGAGTTTTTTATAAATACCGGCGGTCGTCGACACACGCTGGAAATAGCCATTGATATATTTAACTTTTCCAACCTACTGAACAATGACTGGGGCCGCAGATATCAAATAAGTGACAACCAGAACTTCCAGTTGATTAATTTCGTGGGATTCTTGCCAACAACTCCTGAGGATCCGCAGACACCTGCTTTCTCCTTCTCGGATGGTGGTGATCCATGGAGTATCATTCAGTCTGGTGTAAGCGGTGCACGTTGGAATGCTCGACTTGGATTGAGGTATACCTTTTAGGGTAATCCAAGTTGAAATGGGTAAAACCACCACCTGGCGCAAAGTCTTTTGGTGTTAAGAGCCCTTTTCGGGGAATTGTACAGTGGGGCTGCAAGTGATCCCTAGGAACACTAGCACTATTTTCTATAAGAAGGACCCGGGACCCGTTCCGCCGCCGGGCCTGGGGGCACTTTTGAAGCAAAAGTCTAACGAATTTTGTATATTATCCGGCACCCAACTGAATTGTTTATGTCGGGAATATTGAATCTGAAAATTACCAGCATTATTTTCTGCCTGGGACTACTGCTTACGGCTTGTGCTAACAACCACACTGAAGGGGACACCAGCGCGAATGAAGGGCCAGAGCAAGTAGTTGACTTCGACCTTGACAAGATCAAAGAGCTGATAGCCATCGTGGATAACAGTACTACCAGTTATTTTATCTACAAGGGTCAGCCCATGGGATATGAATATGAACTTCTGAGTTTGTTGGCTGAGGACCTGGGTGTCGAACTTGAATTGATGATTACTACTGATATTGACGACGCAATGTCCAAACTAAATAGTGGAGAAGGGGATATTGTAGCTTATAATTTAACTGTAACTAAGAAGCGGGCAGAGCGAATTGCTTTCACCAACCGGTTGACCCTATCACGTCAGGTTTTGGTTCAAAAAAAACCTGACAATTGGCGCCAAATGAAATTACATGAGATCGAAAAGCAAATGATTCGGGACCAGGTGGATTTGATAGGTCAGGAAGTACATGTACGTAAAAGCTCGAGTTTTGTAAGCCGTTTACAAAACTTGTCCGAAGAGATGGGAGGTGATGTGATAATCGTGGAAGAGCCCGGTAATATTGAAGTGGAAACCCTGATACAAAGAGTTGCTAACGGGGATATTATGTTTACTGTGGCAGACGAGAATGTGGCCAGGTTGAATGCTACCTATCACAAAAACCTGGATATTGAAACTCCTATAAGCTTTTCCCAAAGAATCGCCTGGGGAATTCGTCAAAGTGCTGTGAATCTGCTTCAGACCACAAACTCCTGGCTGAACCAGATGAAAAAAAATGTACCTTTCTATACCATTTACGATCGATATTTTAAAAGTTCCAAAGCCTCACTTAGGCGGGTACACAGCGAATACTCAACGCTGGTTGGTAACCAGCTTAGCCCATATGACAGCTTGATCAGAAAGGGCGCTCTGGAATTGGGTTGGGATTGGGAATTACTTGCATCCTTAATATTTCAGGAGTCCAAATTTAATCTCAAAGCCGATAGTTGGGTAGGTGCCAAGGGGTTAATGCAACTTATGCCGGCAACTGCCAAGCAATTCGGTGCTACTGATCCTGAAAATCCCCAACAAGGTATTTCTGCTGGTGTAAAATATTTAAAATGGCTGGATGAATTCTGGCAGCCAAAGGTGCCAAATAATGAGGAACGCATCAAGTTCGTTTTGGGCTCTTACAATGTGGGCCAGGGCCATGTCCTGGACGCCAGAAAATTATGTACAAAATATGATAAGGATCCAACCATTTGGGATGATCATGTGGCCTTTTATTTATTGAAAAAGTCCGAGCCGGAGTTCTACAACGATCCGGTAGTTTCCGCAGGCTATTGCAGGGGTCAGGAGCCGGTGCATTATGTGGATGAAATACTGTACAGGTTCGATCAATACAAACAACTTATGTCAAATCAACCGGTGCTTTCGGAGCTTTGACCAAGCTTTGAATATCCAACAACCCGCCATCAGTTTTCTACGTTTCGGCGCTCCAATACCTCATCCATGACAACCTCTTGGCACCAGGTATCCTGAAATCAGGGGGCCGGCCAGGCCCGAACCTAAAACAACACTGATTTCTGGTTTATACCAGAAGTTTCTCAAGATTTTGGCTGAATTCGAATACCTCCTGAAAACTGTTATACAGAGGTACAGGAGCCGTTCTGATACAATTTGGCTCGCGCCAGTCAACTACTATAGATTGATTAGACAATTCTTGAAAGATTTGCTTTCCTCTCTCATGAAATAATAGGGATAGCTGGCATCCGTGGCTTTCCTCTGGTGTTATTACCTGAAATATCCCTGAGCCCGCCTCCGCCTTTTGTAAAAGATAGTTTAAATAGCCCGTTAGAAGCAGACTCTTTTTCCTAATGTTATCTATTCCTGCAGCCAAAAATATGTCTAACGAAGCTTTCTGGACAGCCATTGACAGCACATTAGCATTACTCAACTGCCATCCATCTGAGCCAACCATTGGAATAAATCCTTTTTTCATTTGAAAACGCTCTTCTTCCGCATGGCCCCACCAGCCACCGAAACGCTTCAGATCCACATTCCTTCCATGACGTTGATTGACAAAGATACCTCCGGTGCCGCCTGGTCCGGAGTTCAAATACTTATAGCTGCACCACACCGCAAAATCAACCTGATGCTCATGTAGAGACAAAGGAATATTACCTATTGCATGGGCCAGGTCCCACCCAACCATTGCCCCTGCCTGGTGACCTGCTCTGGTTATAGTTTCTATGTCGAATAGTTGCCCTGAATAATATTGAATACCGCTCATCAAAACCAAAGCCAGTTGCCTCCGGTTTTCTTCTATGCAATTGATGACATCGGTAGTTTCCAATATATATTCACCCGGCTTTGGTGCCAATTCTATTACAGCATCAGCTGGATCCAGACCATGAAAACGACACTGGGTTTCAACCGCGTATTGATCGCTGGGGAATGCACCGGATTCCATAATGATCTTATACCGTTGCTTCGTTGGACGAAAAAACGAGACCATCATAAGATGCAAATTGGAGGTGAGGCTTCCCATGGGAGTTACTTCCTGGCCATCTATTGCACCGGTTAGTTCAACCAACCCTTTTTTAAGGAATTTGTGATATTCAAACCAGGGGTTTGTACCATGGAAGTGCCCTTCTACCGCTAGATTTTTCCAATCCTCTAATTCTATCCGGAGGTAATCGATGGTCTTTTTTGGTTGTAAACCCAAGGAATTACCGCAAAAATAAATAGTCTTTTTGCTATCAATTTCCGGGTAATGGAACTG
>QIEB01000299.1 GCA_003229495.1 Flammeovirgaceae bacterium | reverse complement strand
TCAGCAAATATAAACAAAAAATGATGGAACGGGTTCATCGCGAGCGCATCGACACGCTGATCGACCTCCTGCGCAGCAAGGCGACTATTGTAGTGTCAAAGAATCAGGCGGGGGCGACTGGCCCGTAATTTCAAAACACCTGACGCAGAGGCGCGAAGGCGCAAAGAATTTCTGGTAAAAACCCGGGTAAAAATAAACGAAATTGTAGGGCAGGATACGCGCAGCATTCCTGCCAGTAGTGGCACGAATGTGTAGTACCACGCCTTATCGGACCCTACACATCACCATCTCTTCCGAGAATTTGCATCTAACGCAGAGACGCAAAGGCGCCGAGAACGCAAGGATTTTCTCGTGAATAAAGTCATAGGTTGGTGCTGAACGAAGTGAACCCCAGCACAGCACCATAGCGTCGTGAAATATTTGTTGAGCTTCGTACTTTATCCCAGCCTACGACTACACTCCAGCTATGCTTAACTTATTTAATGTCTCCGCTAGTAAAAGTTTTGTTTCTTTTGCCTCGAAACTATCAAGATCGTTATCCTCTAGTGCAGTCATGACTTTTGAGTATAGTTTTTGATTCTGTCCAGCCACTGCTGGGTGATCATCTAACCAATAGACAAGCTCATATGCCTCCCTATAATTTACTTCATCGTCTGCTAAAATCCCATTAATCATCCCTTTGAATTCATGCATATCGTCACTTATAGTTGTTGAATCGCCGGATAAACCTTGGAGTTTCAAGAAAATATTTGCGCATGCTATTGCATCCTCCTTGGCATCATGATGTTTAAATTTTGGGAATTGAAAGTACTTCACCAATGTTTTTAGCTTGTGGTTTTTTAGTTCGGGTAATTTTTCTTTGGCTATTTCGCAAGAATCAATATATTCGAAATTCAAGTCTAAATCGAAATGATCTGAAAGCGCATTTAGTACTTGTTTATCGAATAAGCTGTGGGCTACTAGTGGATAGCTAAAAATATGTTGTAATTCTGGAAATAATTTTCCGAAATCTGGCTGGTTGATCGTATGTTCCTCTTTAATACCGTGTATTTTAGATTGAAAAGAAGCATGGCCACCTACTGGTTTTATTAAGTGTCCATTAGATTCGATCACTTCACCATCAGAGACTTTGGCATATCCTATAGCACAGGCACTAACTCTTTTGGGATTTCCAGTTTCAAAATCAATTGATATAAACTCTCTCATGTTATAGTCCTTTTTTTGACTTAAACTATAAGTAGGATGCCTAAAAGGCCAGTTTAAATTGATCTTTTAGGACATAGTTCGCCCTCCGATTTTTATTCCTTCCCAATCAGTCGTAAATATTGATTCTCGCTTATAACCTTGACCCCCTTTGACTTGGCGGCACTGATTTTTGTTTCACCTACATTCTCACCTGTTACCAAATAATCCGTTTTTTTGCTTACCGAACTAGAAACCTTCGCACCTAGCTTGCGCGCCTCCGCTTCCATCTCCGCCCTCTTTCCTGATGTCATCGAACCAGTAAATACTACTTGTTTTCCGGAAATTTCACTTATTATTCCCGCCTCTTTAAGCTCTGAAAACAAAAGTGTAATTTGAAGGTCGAATTCCAATTCATATAAATTCATGAATTGGCGTCGTATCTTCTTTAGACCGGACACAATAGCTTTTGCCGTGACCTCAGCAAATCCTTCTACTTCAGCTATCTTGCTTTCTTCCAAATCAAATACATCAAGTAGTCGATAGTGACGAAGCAACTTTTCGCAATTTCCTCCGCCCATCCGAAAAACACCAAATGCTGCAAGAAATCGCCAATCCTCAATCGGATCAATTTTGCTTCTCCGCAACTCGTCTACCATATTTTTACTTTGTTTAGGGCCAAAGCAATTGACGTTCTTACTATTAGTTTCTGCGTCTTCTTTCCCACATTTCATTTTTTGGAAGTCTTCTACACCCATCCGATATATCTGCAATACCGTCGTGACTCCATTTATGAACAATTTATTAATAGTCTTTTCACCGAATCCGTCAATATTTCCAAGGGTCTTAAAAAAATGTTCCATGGTATTCTCAATCTGAGCAGGACACTCTAGGGTATTTGGGCAAATAAGATAATCACCATCCCATATAAGCTTTGACTGGCAGCTTGGACATATTCTTGGTATTGATGGTTTAGAAGGTTTCTTAACGTTCTCAATCTTGGGTATTACAAGTCCGCTACGAACTAATTCAATAATAGCCCCAGTTCCAATACCTTCTTTCTCTACAATCTTATAATTATGTGCTGTTACTTTCCGAATTGTCGCACCACTCAGACGTGTTGGTTCTATTTCAACTACAGGGTTGACACGGCCACTTCGTGACGTCTGATGCACGACATTCAATATTTTTACCTCAGCATTCTCTATGTTTTCTTTAAATGCTATTTGCCAGCGATGATGATGACGTGTTGCTCCCAAATATTTCTTTAAGCTTTTATTAGTGGCTTCTAAAACTACGCCATCTACGTCGTAGTCTACGTATGCCCATACCTTTGCCACTACATTCTCAAAGTTCTCAATAAGGGTACTAACTTCACCCCTCCAAGTAGGAAGCTGTGAGAACGGCATGAAGATCGCGGCCTTCTTATCAATCGCCCTTTGCACGCGAGCATCTGCCTTCTTTTCTGCTAGTATCGCAGCCTGAAAGTTTCGTGAATTGTCAAAATACTTGGAGAGATATTTCTTAAAATACTCTGTTTCCACCACAATTTCTCCAGCACCCCGGACCCGCTTACCATCACCACAAACTGCAAGTCCACGTTCAATCGCTCTTGTAACATCAGTACCACGCTTACCATTTCCCCTCGTATACAAGTGTTTTCCATCATAGTATGCAGCAAAACCATCTAATTTTGGCGTAATCAGAATTGACAGCTTCTTATCGTAGATACCAATATCTTTTGCTGCCTTTCGTAAACGTTTAATCCATCTCTCTACTTCTTTACGGCTATACGCCTTTTCTGTAGAAAGCATCTCAACAGGTAATTCAACTTTTTTACCAGTAAATACTGCTTCTGGCTCAACAACTTGAAGAAAGGGGTGTTTTGGTCTTCGTTTCTTAAGCTCAGCCAGATAGATAGAATCATAATCTTCATCAGTTATAAATTGGTATCCACCTCTATATGTCGCATTCGCAATTTCCAAGAACTCTACTAGTTGATCGTCTGACAAGCTGTCAACGTTAATAGCTCTTTCAGCTATTTTGAATACTTTTTCTTCCGTTAAAAATTCTAGTTTGATCCTAGATTTATTTAGTAAGCTTTTTTGTTCTTTCGTAAACATGGCTGTCACTTTCTTAGATCAAATTTACTGCTCATACCAGAAACAAGCGCAAGGCTGCCTCGCTACCCGGTTGAATGCCGCGGGTACGCATGTCGCTGGCAATCAACTCGATCTGCGCACGGATGGTGTTGATGCCGGACTCGGTTAACGGTTTCATGTCCTGATCCACCAGCCGACCGCCCATGCGGTCGGCCATTTGCACGGCAACCGCTATCATATCGCCAAACACGTTGACACAATCAAAAACGCGCGGCACTTGCATAAACAGGGTTAACCCCTTGGTTCGAAATTTTTCCATATTATCGCGATCGAAATCACCGGGATGGAAAAGATTGGCCATGCTGTATTCGAGTCGGCCATTTCCGTCGTAGCGATGGAATATGCCCATTTCTCCGAAGCGCATACCAAGATCATTGGCAACGGCAGCAATGGTGTTACCGGGGAAGCCCACCGGACTGT
>QIEB01000589.1 GCA_003229495.1 Flammeovirgaceae bacterium | reverse complement strand
GCTATGTTGACAGCAATCCGATCATTGGACGATCATTTTATTGGCTAAATGCTACAGACTTCGACGGTAGTTCGGAGTATTTCAATATTGTCACAGTAAAATTTGATAATCGATTTGTAAAGGTATACCCAAATACTTTGACCAAGCTACAACCTATTAACCTTACGGTCAGTATTGAATCCCACGAGGTTGCAATAACACTTTTTTCCAGTCACGGATTGAAAATACTCAATCAGAAATTTTCACCGGGAATACATACCCTTTCGCATCCACCCCTCAGTTCCGGTTTGTACCTGTTGCTAATCGAATACCCAGGAGTTTCCAAGACTCTAAAATTAACCATTGAAGAATATTGCCTTAGTGAATAATCCGGGTTTTTTATGAAATTACTGAGAGTAACATAAAACCTAATGGAAAACATACCTACACTCGAACAAATACAACAGGCACATCATCGGATTCGGCCATTTATCCACCGGACACCGGTGATGAGCAGTAAGTTGATTAATGAAATGGCAGGTTGCTCCATCTACTTCAAATGTGAGAACTTTCAAAAAATTGGTGCCTTTAAAATGAGAGGAGCAAGTAATGCAGTACTTTCATTGCCCCCAACAGCCATTTCCCGAGGCGTAGCCACTCACAGTTCTGGAAATCATGCCCAGGCATTGGCAAAGGCTGCTGCCAACGTTGGATGCAAAGCCTATATTGTGATGCCAGAATCTGCGCCAGTAGTCAAGGTAAAGGCTGTAAGGGAATATGGAGCGGAAATATTTTTCTGTGATTCCTCACTACAGGCCAGAGAACAGACCTTACGATCGGTTTTAAAAGATACTGGCGCCAGCTTAATTCACCCGTATGACGATTATAATATAATTGCCGGTCAAGCTACCGCCGCGTTCGAGCTTATTGAAGAGATCCCTGATTTGAACATATTAATAGCACCAGTCGGCGGTGGTGGACTTTTATCAGGCACATGTCTTGCTGCATCTTACCTTTTACCAGAAGCCATTATAATTGGAGGTGAGCCGGAGGGAGCGGATGATGCTTTTCGGTCACTCCAATCAGGAATTATTCAACCGTCTATTTATCCACAAACCATAGCGGATGGACTTCTGACCTCATTGAGTGAGAGAACCTTTGGTATCATTAAAAAACATGTAAAGGAAATAATCACAGTAGGCGACCCTGAAATTTTAGTAGCCATGAAGCTGGTATGGGAGCGGATGAAAATAGTTATAGAGCCATCGGCAGCGGTACCATTGGCAGCAGTATTTAAGAAACCGGAGGTTTTTAGCGGAAAACGAGTGGGTTTAATACTCTCAGGAGGGAATGTAGACTTGGATAGGAACTCTTTTGTTTAAACCTTTGAAAATATTTTCTTACTTTCTGGGGTAAAGATAAAACTCTCAAAAAAGATCAAACATGATTACCAAGAGAATAATTTATCTAAATGCCAAGGCAATTTCCAGGAGTACTTTAGTAAAAAGATGGCATTGTGGGATTTTCTTTTTACTGATGACTTCGCTTGGGCTTTCATGTTCTGACCAGGAGACTCCCTCAAGCCGCCCAAACATATTACTATTGATGTCTGATAATCATTACGCTTATCACTTAAGTTGTTATGGTGATCCGGTGGTTAAAACACCAAACATTGACAAAATTGCCAGTAGTGGTGTATTATTCAATAATGCCTTTTGCGCAGCTCCTTCATGTTCTCCGGCCCGAGCGGGATTATTAACGGGACAGGATATCTGGCGTTTGGAGGAAGGTGCTAACCTCTGGGGCATTTTGCCGGACAAATTCACTTTATATACCGATCTATTGGAAGAAAGTGGCTACTTGGTAGGCTCTCAAGGTAAAGGATGGGGCCCGGGAAGCGTTAAAGCAAGCGGACGAAGTACTAATCACGCAGGTAAAAAATATAGTTCGTTTGACACCTTTCTTAAATCCCATAAGTCCGACGGGCCCTGGTGTTTCTGGTTCAGTAGTCAAGACCCACATAGACCATATGAAGTAGGTTCGGGAGCTGCTTCCGGGATGGATTTAAGTAAAATACAGGTACCTCCATATTTGCCCGATAATGACATCACTCGTGGGGACATCGCTGATTATTATTATGAGATTCAGAATTTCGATCTTCAGGTAGGAAACATTCTTAAAACACTTGACGAAAGTGGTCAGGCTAAAAATACACTAATAGTCATCTGCAGTGATAATGGATGGCAAATGCCCAGGGGCTTGGCTAATCTGTACGATTTTGGTACCAGAATACCTTTGATTATTGCCTGGAAGGACCATATCTCAGCTGGGAGGGTGGTTAATGATTTTGTCAATCTGAATGATCTTGCTCCTACTTTTCTTGAGTTGGCTGAGTTGGAAATTCCAGCTGAGATGACCGCCAAAAGCCTGAGAAACATACTTTTTTCTGACTTATCAGGACAAATTGATTTGGAACGGGATTTTGTAGTCACAGCCCGGGAGCGGCACGCCATGTGTCGCCAAAATGGCCTTGGTTATCCCGGCCGTGCTATTCAGACATTCGATTTTCTCTATATTAGAAACTATGAACCCGATCGTTGGCCGGCCGGTGATCCACCGCTCTTTGGTGATGTGGATGCTCATATGCTGCATTATCCATCACCTACTAAAATGCATATTTTGGTCAACCGAGAAGATCCCAAAATAGAGCCATTATTTAATCTTGCTTTTGACAAGCGACTTTCAGAAGAATTATACGATTTGAAAAATGATCCCTATCAAATGGTTAATGTAGCTGATAGAGATGAATATAGCAGGTCCAAAGAAAAGCTAGCGGAGCGACTGGAAGCTTACCTCTACCAGACAAATGATCCGAGAATTCTGGGAGAAGATTTAAAGTGGGAAGATGGTGAGTATTTTGAAAAAGTGGATTTTAAGCCCCGACCCAGTCCGGAGGCAATTGAAAAACTTAATCTCAAGGAAGTATATAATTATTTTAACTAAATATAAATGCATAGCAAAATGTTAAGATCCATGGTAATACTCCTACTTCATTTGACAATATTTATCTCATCATCTCACGCACAAGAAATGGTTAACCCTGAGATCAAAACGTTTGGGGGTATCTATGATATCGTCGAAGCCTCCGTAAGACCAACTGCAGAGCTTGACTATAAAATAATCATTGACCTGCATTCTGGCGCCAAATCGCCGGATCAAATAAATCCGGCATTAAATAATGTGGCCAGGATGATAAACTTACATGTCATTGGCGGCGCAACAGCTAAGAAGATGAAGGTGGTTTTGGCAATACACGGTGATGCCAATGATGTGGTTATGAACACAAAAAGTTATTTTGAACGATACAGGGTAGATAACCCTAATATTCAGCTCATCAAATCTTTGAAATCTGCAGGTGTAAAACTTACGGTGTGCGGACAATCATTGTTAAGTAAAAGTGTAGCAACCAATCAAGTCCTAGAGGAAGTGGAAATTGCCACTTCCATGTTAACCACTGTGACCACCTATCAACTAAACGGATATGCCTTTTTGTCGTTTTGATGGGGTCTCCCAGGTATTATCGAAAGTATTGAACCCAAATTATCACCTTACAATCCTTATTTACTGACTGATTGCATCTCGGTAAACGCTACTTTGTTTGGTTTTCCTTAAACTCCCTTTTTGGGAAAAAAGTTATTTTCTGATGCGGTGTCGGCAGTTTCACCATTGGGGTCCAAGGAAATGTTTACCACTTCTTTTTCTTTAACCCAGATTGTCCATTAGAGATTTAAGTTGGGATAAAAGGCCAAGAGAATTTCTGTGTATTAGTCCAAATACCTTCGATCCATTTTCGTCTCTTCATAGCTACGGATAATTGCAATAAATTTTGATTGCCCTTTTTGGTGATGTATCCCCCAATTGCGAAGATTTTGTAGTGGAGTGTTTTGAGTTGAGGCATCTGCTCTGTTTTCAGTATTGCTTGTTTGAAAAGCGCCATGATGTTGTAGGCGATGATGGTGAAATTCAGCGCCGCTTCAGTAGCCGCAAAATCCTTGAGATTGAAACTATCAAAGCCAAAATCTTGCTTGATTTCTTTGATGCGATTTTCACAGTCAGCACGTCCCTTGTACATGTCCCAAACGACTTTGGCCGAATAGGCTAAATTGGTTATGTAGCAGGAGTATCTGTAGCATCCGATCACCCCATCTTCTTGAAATAGTTTCAGTTGTTTTCCCGTGGCTTTTGGACGCTTTTTTATCAATTGTCTCACCACCACCAACCGCCTTGGACGCTCCCAATCAGCTCCCTGATAAGTGGTGTCACCCACGTCTAAACCCTCCGATTCGCTCCACCAGGTTTTTATGCCCGCTAACTTGCGCTGAATAGTGCTGTAATGCCTCGCTACAATGATATAATCCATCTTCTTACGCTCTAAATGGTTGAATACCTTGTTGCTATAAAACCCACTGTCTGCTCTTAGTAAGCCCACTTTCTTCCCCTTTAGGCGAGATAAGGTGTCTTCCAAAAACCCTATGAAATTGTTGGTCGTATAGGCATCCCCACTCCTAAGCCAAAAGTTGCAAATCATCTTACATTCATCCACAAAGGCTAGTAGTGGATGGTGGGAGTTTCTTCCTCTCTTTTGAGGATTATAGCCTCGCTTTGCCCCTTGCTGATCTCCATATCTTGTCAGCACAGTAGAGTCTATATCCAAGGTGATATTATTGATCTTAACCTGATCGAAAAACCAAGCCATGACTTTGGAGAAAACTCGCTGATTGATGGCCAGTGTAAACTTGTTGAAATAGCGAACATAGCTTTTATGTCCCGCCATTCTTTTGTAGCCGAAAATCTTGCGGAGTACCTCATCAAAACGACCTACTTCCAGATGCTCAAACCTGTTCGCTCCGCACCAGATGCTTACTAAAAAACACGTGATTAGCTGTTTGGGCTGGTACCCTCTATTTGACCCCTGATCTGGTAAATCTGAAGCTAATAGCTCTGTTAAAATACCTGTTTTGTCTAACAGTTTTTTCATGAAAACCATCCCGCTCCAAGGCGTGATCTCCTTGTCTGTAAAACTCAATTTAATGTTCATTATCCTTGTAAGATTTTCTTACTTGTAAAATGAGCATTTTTTCTGATTCAGATGTACAGCAATGCCATGAAATACAGGAAATTACACAGAGAAAATCCTAATGGCAGCCATTAGAAATTTTTCCTAATAAACAATCTGGGTTAAACTTACTCACGGAGGTCGAATAATACATAAGGCAGGTAATGGGTTCATGGCACCGAGCAATATTCAGATACCAGGGTTCAGGGATAT
>QIEB01000314.1 GCA_003229495.1 Flammeovirgaceae bacterium | reverse complement strand
TAGTAGTTATTACACTTTTAGTATATGGTAATTCATTGGATCTTCATGCTCAGGATCTACTGCTTGATAAAGATATTATCATTACCCTTACCCCCAATTGGCTAGGAAAACGATTTGAAGATGGCCGACCTATGGTTTCAGATAATATTTTGAACAGGACCAAAAACATTTCTCTGGAACAAGCATGGTCAGTATTGAGGAACAATGGATACCACAATCAATTTTGTGGAGAGTGGGATATCATTCATCCCGACCAGGCAATGGTTGGAAGGGCCCTGACTGCTCAATATATGCCTAAGCGAGTAGCTGTTCGAACAGTTTTAGAAAAGCAAGGTCTTGAAAAAGGCTACATTGGTGATATGGTAAGTTGGCCCATTGATCTGCTCCAGGAAGGAGACTTGTATGTTGCTGACTCTTATGGCAAGATCAATGAAGGACCAATAATAGGAGACAATTTGGGGACATCCATTTATGCCAAATCTAAAAATGGAGTGGTGTTCAATGGTTCATTGCGAGACCTCGAAGGATTGGCGGGTATAAATGGTTTTAATGCGTTTGTAAAGGGAACGCATCCATCATATCAAATGGAAATGATGCTTACAGGAATGAATACCATGATCAGGATAGGAGATGTAACGGTAGTTCCCGGTGATGTGGTACTGGCCAAGAGAGGAGGGGTAATTTTTATACCGCCCCACCTGGCAGAGGAAGTTGTGATTAAAGGTGAATTCACTGCCCTGAAGGATGAATTCGGTCACCTCTGCCTCCGCGAAGGCCGATACACTCCAGGTGAAATTGATGCAAAATGGAATACTAAAATCAGAGATGATTTTTTAAAATGGTTGGAGAAAAATCCTTCAAAGATTAGGATGACAAAATCTCAATTAGATGAATTCTTTAAGGAACGTACCTGGTAATTAAAAAATGGCCTTCATATCATTAAATCAAATCATCAAAGGACAATTATATTGGTGTCTTTGGGCAATTGCTTTGCTGATTTTTATCTCATGCAGTAAGCAACGAACGGAATTTTTTATATCCCCTAGTGGCAATGATCAACATTCTGGTTCTATAACTCAGCCATTGGCCACTCTTGAAGCAGCAAGAAATGCCATCAGAGCGGCAAAAGACAAAAATGGTGCATCTTCCAATATTGGATATAAAGTTTACTTGAGGGAAGGCGATTATCCAATCTCTTCTTCTTTTGTTCTCGATGAACGAGATTCAGGTACTGATTCTATTCCAGTAATATATAGTGCCTACCAAGACGAGACTGTCAGTATTCATGGTGGACACACATTGCCCCCCGAAAACTTTAAGTTGGTAACTGATCCCTTAATTCTAGAACGGCTTCCAAAGAAATCCCGAAGTCAGGTGATGCAAATAAATCTGAAAGATATAGGTATTTCAGAGTACGGAAAGATTTTACAGTCAGGTATGGGTTTTCCAGATGTTGCATCTACTCCTGAGCTTTTCTTTGACAAGAAAGCCATGCCTGTGGCAAGATGGCCAAATACCGGTTATCTGAACATAGCCGAAATAGTAGATCCGGGTACTGCACCGCGCCTTTATCAACCCGATATAGTTCCCTCCGATCCGGATTATGTCCCTCCCGACAAAAGGGATGATCCCTGGAGGGGGTTTGTTTTCGAGTACTTGGAGGATAGACCCAATCGTTGGACTAATGCCGAGGACATATGGCTTTTTGGATACTGGTATTGGGACTGGGCAGATGGAATTGTTCAGGTATCGAAAATTGACACCGCTAAAAAAGAAATTAAAACGCTTCAGCCGAGTTGGTATGGAGTTCGAAAAAACCAACGATTTTATGTTTTCAACCTCCTGGAAGAGATCGACACCCCAGGCGAATGGTATTTAGATAGGAAAACCGGCATACTGTATTTTTATCCGCCTTCCGAAATTGAGAATATTGACATTAAACTTTCAATGTTGGAGGCTCCCTTGGTGGTGATGAGTGAGAGCCAAAATATACGGTTTGAAAAGATGGTATTTGAGGTTAGCAGGGGTCACGGAATTCAAATATTAAACGGAATAGATAACTTGATAGCAGGTTGTATTTTCCGGAACCTGGGACGAAAAGCGGTGGTCATTGGAAACGATAACCCCGAGAACCATGATCCCTCGGTAGATAGCGGGTTTAACGGTGTTCGGAGCTGTCAAATATACGATACTGGGAAAGGAGGGGTCTCCCTCGGAGGTGGAAATCGACAAACATTAACGCCTGGAGGCAACTTTGCCGAGAATAATCATATCCATCACTACTCACGCTTACAAAAAACCTATACTGAGGCCTTACTTTTATATGGCGTGGGCAATAGGGTTTCCAATAATTTGATCCACGATGCCCCCCATTCTGCTATAAGGTTCAGCGGTAATGACCACATTATTGAATACAATGAAATACATCATGTGAACCAGGAAGTAGATGATGCAGGAGCAATTTACTCCGGCAGGGATTGGACCTATCGAGGTAATATTATTCGCTACAATTTTTTTCATCATATCGAAGGATTACATGGGCGCGCTGGGGTGTTCGGAATATATCTGGATGATGCCATGAGTAGCGTAGAAGCATATGGCAATACATTCTATAAAGTGGCCCGTGCCATTCATATTGGCGGGGGTAGAGACCACAAAATCCAGAATAATGTTATTGTAGACTGTGAAGAATCAATTGGATATGATGACCGGGCTTATCAACTCGATCCATGGTTTGCCGGCCATATGGATCCAGACAAGGGCACATTGTTCCTTCAACTCCGTAAAGTTCCCTATCAAAGTAAGGTCTGGCAATCCCACTACCCAAAATTGGCAACTATCCTTGATAATCAACCAGGTGTCCCCAGCGGCAGCATAATCGAAAACAACCTATTGTATCGAACCCAACCCTTCATATTGGCCGATATAGTAATTGAAAAAAGTATTATTAGGAACAATTTGTTAATAGACCCGGAAGACGATCCGGGATTTGCAGATATTGAAGCTCTTGATTTCAAGCTGTTAAAGGATGCTTTAGTTTATCAAAAGTTGGGGGAGTTTGAAGAAATTCCGTTTGAAAAAATTGGTATATCAAACAATAATTTTTAATCCTAAACGCAAAAAATATTCATAAAATTGAAATATTTAGTTTTAGCCATACTGTGTGCATCGATTGGATGTGAAGGGGCAAAAGAGACCAGGATACTGCTTATTTCTTCACAACAACCTCAGGCCAAACTGGTTAAAGATGAAATCATCAGGTTTTCAGAGTCAGCAGATTTCTCCTTAAGGTGGAGCCAAAATTTGGCAAGTATCCATGAGGATTCCCTAAAGAAATTTGCAAGTGTCATCATCAATCACATTGAGCCCAATCAGCTAAATCATTTCCAGATCAATGCCTTGGAACGTTATGTAGAAGCCGGTGGTGGTTACATGATGGTTGGTTCAACTTATTTAGACCTCAACAAGTACAGATGGCCCATGTTTCATCCAATATTTAGCCAAGTGACCTCTTCATCCCCCCAATTCAACAATCCTGGCATCCTTTCCCAATCCTTTGGCAAAGGCCAGGTGGTACTTATAAATATAGGACTAGCTGCACCAAATGAGCAGAACGCTTTGATTTCAGAAGGACTCTCCAAGGCCACCGACCAGGATACCCCACTGGACTATAGTGGTCTTTCAGTCACGCTGGCTCCTCCCGACCATTGGTTTGTGGTCGACACCCTGGCAATGTCATTTAACGAACCTATAGAAATGGAGGTGAC
>QIEB01000040.1 GCA_003229495.1 Flammeovirgaceae bacterium | reverse complement strand
GAACAAATGTTAATAACCCGCTCCCTATATCTCCAGAGCTGATTACCTGGTTTAGGGTTACCGGGGTGCCATTATATAATAAGTTACCCACAGACTCCAGGCTGGTTACCCGGATTTCCGTGAAAGGGTCGCCGTTTGCATCAGAATAATTAACCGTAAAATCAGGTACTCCAAATATATAGGTAACATCCTCTGGAGTGGAGACCGTATTATTATCACCTGTGGGAGGTGTATTGACAGTAATGGTAACGTCTGCAGATGAACAGAAACTAGACAGATTGGTCACATCATAGGTAAAGTTATCCACACCGCTGAATCCTATAGCGGGCGAATAATCTACAAAATCGTCTGTTGGATCAACTGGTGTTCCATTGTCGTTCACAAAGATGGTTCCTCCATTGGGAGTAACACCAGTTGATAGTGATATTGTTAAATCTTCTCCATTGGGATCTGTATCGTTGGCAAGAACATCCAAAGCGTTACTGGTGGAGTTCATGGCCACAGTAAAATTGTCATCCAAAGCAACCGGGGTGGCATTTGGATCACTAGGATCGGTATCCAACACCTGAAGGGTTTGCCCAGAAAGTGCCGAAGGAACCACGTATTTATTAACAATAACCCGTGCCCCACCGTTTGGTCGTACATAACTAACTGTTACCTTGTATCTTAAGTTTGGACCACCGGGCAAACCGAAATGCAGCCTGGTATCATTTTGAGAACCATGACCTACGCCTCCACTAACTTCCTGAATGAATCTCAAAGCAACACACCCTTGCTCATCCACTACTACGGTAGCTCCAACCGCAACCCTGGTGAGACCACCACCAAGATCGATCAATGGTTCAACCTTTAGATAGTCGGTATTCCCGGCTAAATCATTTTCCCACAATTGGTTGTTCCCATTCCTCATGTTTACATATAGGTCCAAGTCACCATCATTATCATAATCACCAAACGCACAGCCTTCACCATCCCCACCTAGGTTTATTCCTGAGTTTTGATGATTAAAACTAAAGCCTCCGCCGCTGGTGGTATTGATAAGCAGATAGTTGGGAGCACCGTCTGAGGCCAGGAAAATATCCACCTTGCCATCATTATTTACATCACCCATGGCTATCCCTTCGATTTCCTGGCCCGTCCATGTGGGAGCAGGGGTAATGGTAACAGGCGCTTGGACGAATATTCCTGAATTTATTCCTGTTTGTTCGGCAATAACATGTGTGACATTTGCTGAGGAAGTACCATTATTGGTCCAGAAATAGTCAAAATCTCCATCGTTGTCGAAATCAGCTACAGCCACCCCACCCTTAAAACTGTTCCTGGTATCAAGGTTTAGGGAAGTATTTGGACTAAAGGTTCCATCGCTGTTATTTGTGAATATGTCCACTTCATTTAGTGCCGCGGTAATCCCTTGCCGGCGGGCCACTATATCCACATCCCCGTTGTTGTCCAGGTCTGCAGTTACTGAATAGTCTCCTGAAAGTCCTGTGGTGGGAAAACCTTTGGGATTGCTGTCTGGAGTAAAGTGAGTAAAAAATCCTGTTCCATCGTTCTCTAAGATATCCTGCCCATATTGGTGGTCTTCCATATATACATCCAGATCCCCGTCGCCATCGAAATCCATCCAAGCCAGGCCTTCATTATTCATTCCCGTCTGTGTACCTGGAATAGAAAAAGAAGTTGGAACGAATATTTGCCTGATCACAAACCTATAAGCAGGGACAGAGCCTGAACCCAGATTCTCATATATCTCCAATCGTGATGAAGTACTCCTCATGAAGTCAATGTCTCCATCATTATCGAAATCTCCGGCTAAGGCAGAGCGTTCACAGGTATTGAGCAAGAGTTCTGGCGCATTGGTAACGGTAACATCATCGTATTGATTGGTGACACTATTCCAAAAAAGTAAACGAGAACGTCCGGTAGCATTGCTGGTATTCACAACCAGGTCTAGATAACCATCTTGATTTAGATCTGCCCAGGCTTGCCCACCGTCTGATGTTCCAGCATCAACCTGAGCATTTCTGATTGCTGCGACTTCAGTAAAACTTTGCCCAAAAGAGACAAAACTTGTTGCGAAGGTTATTAAGGCTAGTGCCCATATTTTACGATCATCGATCCACTTCATTGAACGTATCTAATATTTATTGAATACTTGCAACTCGATTCCCGAGAATTATGGGATTTGAACAGGGGTAAAATTAGAGGGATTAAACATTTATACTTTGGTGGGAAGTAGCTGCCATAAACCAGCAGTGTAAGATTTTGTATTAAAATGGCCCAAATTTGTATTAAATGGGCTAAAATGGTTAACAGGGATGTTAATGATATTGAAGGGACAAGGTAGGGTTATCCACAATAGGATTTGGCCGTAACAGGAGACTTGAGCTACACTGATTTGGACTAACTGCAAGTGGACATGTGATATTGAACTAAGATTGAGGGATAGCAATAGTTTGCCACAATGGCAAATATCCCTACCAACTCGATAAACTGGGAATCCAGGGGTACTAATCCATATACTTATCCTGTAGGAAGCTTACCAATTTGGCTTTGTCCAAGCCGTTTACTACCGAATCCTTACCCACACTTTTATATTGGAATTGCAATCCCGTCAGATACTTAATAAGATAGTTATTCAGAATGTTTTTGCCGTCATAGATATACTTGTGCCTCATAGTAGTCAATTTATCTATGTCTGGGTTTCTGAATTTCTCGTGTTCATTTCCAATGATAAGACCATCGATCTCATCTGAGAACATTTCATATTGATCATTATGAAGTGTGAATCTATGGGAATATTTGGGGTTTTCTCTCAGGAAATTATTCAACGCCCCAGGAACTGTATCGTAAATATGGACATGAGCGCCGTTGTCCATTAATTTTCTGGCAATCTCTACCGGTTTGCTTTCTCTAAGGTCATCAGTACGGGCCTTAAATCCTATACCCCAAATAACAAAATTGGTGTTCTCCAGATTCTCCTGAAAATCCTCAACTATCTTATTGTAGAAGTAATCAGTGGTGTGATTATTTATCTGAATGGTCGATTCGATGATGGCAAGTGGCACTTCCTGCAATAGCGCATATTCTGCTATTGCCTGAGTATCTTTAGGGAAACAACTACCTCCATATCCCATACTGGCATTCAGGAATTTGCTCCCAATTCGCTGATCCCTGCCAATGCCATCCTGCACCTCCCTTACATTTGCTCCAATAGTATCACATAAAAGAGCCAGGGAGTTCATAAAGGATATTTTTGTTGCCAGCATGGCATTTGCGGCATATTTGGTCAACTCGGAGCTTAGTGTAGTCATTGAACACAATGAGTCCCGCCGCTGCAGGAAAGTAAAAAAGTGGGTGATCTTATCTAATGCTTCAAGATCATCGCAGCCATAAACGATTCGATCTGGTGTTCTTAAATCCTCAACAGCTGTCCCTTCTGCTAAAAATTCAGGACAAGATCCCACAGCAAACTTTACATCTTTCTTTAGCCCTTTTGAAATTAAATCTTGTACCAAATAGGCTGTTCCGGGAGGAACAGTACTTTTATTCAAAATGATACAGTTGTTGGTAAGATGTTCGCCAATCTGCTCAGCGGCTTCGCAAACATATTTTAAATTGGCTCGACCTTTTTCATTTGGTGGAGTGCCTACTGCTATAAATATAAATTCCGGATTTTTCAGTGCTTCTTCTATGCTGCTGGTTAAAAAAATATTTTCATGATTTTCCCTTAGTAGCTCAATCAAGTCCTTTTCGTGAATGTGTAATTCATCTGATTGATTTTCAATTACTTGTCTAATTGTGTTGATCTTCTCAATATCCGGGTCGTATATAGTTACCTTATGTGTCCTGGCGAAATGTGCTCCAGTAGGAACTCCTACATAGCCTGCCCCAAAAATCGTTACTTTTGACATTGTACTATTTTAAATAAAAAATGACGAGTTGCAAAAGTAAGAAATATATTGAAATATTTAAATAAAATATTGATTTATTGCAAATATTTTATCCTAGTGTCCTTTTAATGTAAGCTGAAGGTAGCGGTGTGGATAACTGTAAAACCTCATGTTCAATGGGATGATCCCTATGCCACTTTTAATTGACATTTTCTTCAAAAGTAGCAGGGGTTTCTTTAAAATCCCCCCTTAAAGCCCGGTATCTTTTACGGGCATCTGAACTGTATATACTCCCTGGAAAACGTACAAGGAAGTCGTTGTAAATTAGCATAGCCTGGCTATCGTTTTGGAGTTGCTCTTCATAGATAGTGCCCATTAAAAAGTATGCATCATCACTTAGAATGTCATATTCGAAGTCCTGAACTACCTGGGATAGTAAATTAACGGCTTTTTGGAATTCTCCTAATTCGAGTAAAATATTAGCCTGAAGCCATAAGATCTCATCGGTGAGACTATGTCCGGGATATTGGTCCATCATGGTTTCTAGCTTGATTAATGCTACATCATATTTATTCTGAAAAAGATCCAGTTCAATATTAGCGTAAGCTTGCATAGCCTGATCTGTGGTATCAAATACGGTATTATCCTGAATCAATAAGCTTAAAGCCATGGCATTATTGGCAATCTCCCGAGAAGTAGCCAGCTTCAATATGTCCAGATGTCCTTGAGCCAATTCAAAATCTCCTTTGTAATATGAGAGTTTAGCGTTTCGAAGTTTGGCCTCATATCCAAGTGGTTGATCATTCTGTAATTTTTCTACCTGAGAATATAACAGGGTTGATTCCCATGGCTCCCCATTTAATAGATAAATATCTCCCAAATCAAGCTTAGCCTGAGATTTTAAGGCTATGTTTATGCCTGGTGTATCGATAATTCTTGTTAGAATTTGAATTGCTGAATCCTTTCTATTCAAATAAAAAGCGTAAAGTAATGCTTGGCTTCTCAACGCCTCCAGTGTTCGTTCATTAATACCGATCTCCACTACCATTTTTTGATAATCTTCTATCAGATGGCTTATTTCTTGGGAATCTACAGGGAAAGTAGTTTTTACCAACTCCTCCCTGGATTTAATCAGGTATCTCTTGGCTAACTCATAATTAATTCCACTATTGTAGTGTTTAATTAAGTAGCTGAATATCCGGATAGCATTTTTATAGTCATTGTTGTCCAATGCGATCTTACCAATCTCCAAAACTCTTTGTCCTTCTCCCTTTTCTCTCTTGTCCAATGCCTTGGCTTGTACAAACGCTCCATAAAAGTTTTGTTGCTGCAAATTGACCCATATTAATAATGAAGCATCCAAATTATCATTAGGATGCTTTTGGATCCTATCGTATAGCAACTCCTCTAAATTTATCAGGTCTTCCTCCTCGGTGAGTAGATTCTGTAATACATTCTTTACGTAGTTTATATTATTTGGATTGCTACTGGCAAAATTAAGATACTCACCAACTGTTTCTTCCTTCCTATCCAACCTGCGATAAATCTCTGCCATTTCCAATGCATATAGCTGTGGATCCCGCTCTTGCTCCCGGCTTAACCGATAGCCATACAAGGCATGCTCGACTTCATGCTTATTGAACAGATATTGACTAGCAGAAATAATTTGATATTTTTGAGATTTGATCTGGCGCAACGTCTGAGTAATGTATTGATCAGCTAGCTGGTCATTTCCTGCTTTTCTATAAAGAATGCCTAGATCTAGTTGATATTGTACTACCTGAGGATGCTGCTTGATAAGTCGAGAGAGATACTTTTTTCCTTCTTCAAATGCTCCTAGCTGGTTTAATACCTGCAAATAACGCGAATGGATTTGAGGAACATTTTTAGGCTTTTTGGAAAGATCCTCGAAAATCGCCCGGGCCTTTACCAATTCCCCCTGTTCGTAGTATTGATTTGCTAGTCCTATTTTTTGCAAATCTTGTGCTTGTATTCCAGACAAGCTACACAGGTATACAATTAAAACAAGCACCTTATTCAGTACTTTATCCATGCTTTTTATAATAGTTATATATATTATATTACTTATTATTATCTATTATGTTGTGGATTAAGGGGATAAAAATTT
>QIEB01000316.1 GCA_003229495.1 Flammeovirgaceae bacterium | reverse complement strand
ATAGAGCCCAGAAAGTAAATTTTCAATATTCAATTCTGTTACTTTAGAAGACGTTAAATTCACTAAAACCGTTTGTTGGCCAAGAGCATTGCAAATGATTAGTTGGCTGAATAGTTGTTCGTTTGGAAGTTGCCAATATAATACATGGGTTGCAGGATTCGGATAGAGTTCCAAAGTCTGTGATTCAGGTATTTCAATAAGATCGGTTATCACATCAGGAAAATCTATGATAATATCAGGAAAGCCACTAAGCCACAGCACCCATGTTTTGTAGGTTACTGAGGGGTCCAAATCTGGGTCTTCCGGATCATCGGTAACCTTCATGTGCACATAGTAAGGCCCGGCCCTTGCGTGTTCCGGAAGCGGAGTCCATTGAAAGGTCAGATTTAGCGGCCCATCTACAAAATCGTCTGGAACCGGAGTTACTTGCATGGGACTATTTTCAAGATCAAATACTTCCCCAAAATATTCTACTTTAATAGGATCTCCATCCGGGTCTTTAAAAATTATTAACTCCTGCACGGTTTCAGAAGGTGATAGTATTTTTTGCTCTGGGAGGGCAAAATCAGGCCTCCTTACCTTATCAGTGATAACATCAATCAAAAAGTCCCTGGTAACATGTCCAATTCTTCTCCATGTGCCATCTACCTTACGCCATTCTTCCACAATAAGAGCTACATTATATTCCGACAATGGTCCCAAAGAGTTCTGGATAAAATTACCGGGAGCATCCCAAGTCAGGTCTCCGGTGAACGGATTAATCTCCCAAAGAGCAGGGCCGTCTCCACTTTCATTTGCAAAATCCCAATCTGTTGGTGCTTGATAGAAATCGGGATCATTAGGTTTTTGGTAATTCGTTACTAAGGTATCTCCATCCCTCCGAGGGGTAATGAGTCGGTAAGCCAAACTATCACCGTCAGGGTCCCAAGCCCAGGGATTATGGGTGAAGATCTTACCCACAAATCCAAAATCTACTGGGAAGGTATTAAATATGGGAGAATTGTTTATGCCTACCGCAGGGTCTATAACCACCAATGATTTCACAAAGAATGGGATGTTCTGATAGTTACCTTTGTTGATGTTTACAATCTCATCATTTCGGTTAGGCTCTAAGTAACTTACTATATACGAGCCTGGAGCTATGTAAGTGTGCTGAATGGTTATTTTAAATAAAATAAATTCATTGCTATGTCCAATAAACTCTTCATCTTGAAAGGAAGATGCTTCAAGATCAATTTGAACTTCTCTTCCGTCACCAAAGTTTATGAGCCCATCACCAAAATATACAGGTGAGCTTGTATCATGATATCCTGTGAGAGTAAACTCAAAGGTGAAGAACTCATCAGAAATTCTTCTATAGGTAATCTCTGCTCCTCGGATATGGGTTCCCGACACAGGCAAATAACAAACTAAAATAATGAATGGAAAGAGGATGTATTTCATTGATTTAGTCATAGCTCGAACCAGCCAGAAATATGATTCCTTTTAAAATAAGACGCAGATTTTTGCAATTTAGATAACCCTATGTAAATTGGGTCACTTCGCTTTTTATCAAAATTTCCCTTATGAGTTGGTTAACTGAAGCTTTAAAAAGCAGTTTAGGAAGAAAACTGGTAATGTCCTTTACCGGTTTATTTTTGATCTTGTTTCTGGTTGGTCATATGCTGGGTAATACGCTGCTTTTTTTCGACGATGGCGGGCAGGCTTTCAATGAGTATGCCCGGTTTATGACCAGTACTCCTATCATACAAGCACTTAGTCTAGTCACCTATGCCAGCATAATAATTCATGCGGTTTATTCAATTGTCATTACCCGGATAAATCGCAGAGCCCGGCCCATTCAATATGCATTAAATAAAGCATCAGCTAGCAGTCCCTGGTATTCACGGAATATGGGAATCTTGGGAACCATCGTTTTGATTTTCCTGGTAGTACATTTTCGTTCCTTTTGGTACGAGATGAGGTTCGGTCAACTTCCCGTGGTCAATTATGACGGATCCGGTGAATTTAAGGACCTCTACAGCATAGTGGCCGAGTCCTTCAAACAATGGTGGTATGTGCTTTTATACGTAGTAGCCATGATTGGCCTGGCGTTTCACCTTAGCCATGGATTCAAAAGCGCTTTCCAAACACTTGGGCTCACTCATAAGAAATACACCCCCTTAATTGAAGGTGTGGGGCTTTGGTTTTCTATTGTGGTGCCCACTATTTTTGCTTTAATTCCGGTGGTAATGTTTATTAAAAGTTTAGGCTAATATCTAAATGTCCATGAAATTCGACTCAAAAACTCCAGGTGGTCCATTAGAAGATAAGTGGTCCAAACATATTTTTGACATCAAACTGGTAAACCCTGCCAATAAAAGGAAATTCGATATAATTGTAGTAGGTACCGGACTGGCGGGTGCCTCTGCTGCTGCAACATTAGCAGAACTAGGGTACAACATCAAAGCATTTTGTTTTCAGGACAGTCCCAGAAGAGCTCATAGCATTGCTGCTCAGGGTGGAATTAATGCTGCCAAAAACTACCAGAATGATGGAGATAGTGTTTACAGATTGTTTTACGATACCATTAAAGGGGGTGATTACCGTTCCAGGGAGGCCAATGTATACCGGCTGGCAGAAGTCAGTGAAAATATAATTGACCAATGCGTAGCCCAGGGGGTGCCATTTGCCAGGGAATATGGAGGGCTGTTGGCAAACCGGTCTTTCGGAGGCGCTCAGGTAAGCAGGACCTTCTACGCCCGGGGCCAAACCGGTCAACAATTGCTGTTAGGCGCATACAGTGCCCTGAGCAGGCAGGTTGCCAACGGCAAGGTACAAATGTTCCCCCGGACCGAAATGCTGGACCTGGTGGTAGTGGACGGTCATGCCAGGGGGATAATTGCCCGTAACCTAATTACCGGAAAAATTGTCTCTTACAGCGCTCATGCAGTGGTATTGGCCACCGGCGGATATGGAAATGTCTTTTATCTTTCAACCAACGCCATGGCCTCTAATACTACTGCAATTTGGAGGGCCCACAAAAAAGGAGCATTGTTTGCCAACCCCTGTTTTACCCAGATACATCCTACCTGCATACCGGTGAGTGGTGATCATCAATCAAAGTTGACATTGATGTCTGAGTCCCTTCGGAACGATGGAAGGGTTTGGGTACCAAAAACCAAAGGTGACAATCGCATCCCGGCTGATATTCCTGAAGATGAGAGGGACTACTTTCTTGAAAGGCGTTATCCCTCTTTTGGCAACCTGGTGCCGCGAGACGTAGCTTCCAGAAATGCCAAGCTTGTATGTGATGAGGGGCGAGGTGTGGGAGCCACTGGTCTGGCGGTTTACTTAGATTTTGAGGATGCCATCAAACGAATTGGAAGAGATACTATTGAATCCAAGTATGGCAACCTGTTTGATATGTACAAGCAGATCACCGGTGAAAATCCCTATGAAAAACCCATGCGCATTTATCCTGCAGTGCACTATACCATGGGCGGACTTTGGGTTGATTACAATTTAATGACCAGTATTCCCGGTTGCTATGCCCTGGGTGAGGCCAATTTTTCAGATCATGGAGCCAACCGGCTTGGCGCCAGCGCGCTCATGCAGGGTTTAGCTGACGGGTATTTTGTTATCCCATACGCAATCGGAGATTATCTGGCCACACGGTCCTATGACATGGTACCCACTGATCATCCGGAGTTTCTCAAAGCGGAGCATTCAAAAAATACTTAGTATCAACGGCAGTTCTACGGTGGACGAGATTCATAAAGAGCTTGGTAAGATCATGTGGGATTACTGTGGCATGTCTCGTACTGCCCAGGGTTTGAGTGATGCCAGAGAAAAAATTCAAGCAGTAAAACAACAATTCTGGAATGATGTTAAAGTTCTAGGTACCAATGATGAATTGAATATGTCATTAGAAAAAGCAGGCAGGGTAGCTGACTTTATTGAACTTGGCGCCCTGATGATTGAAGATGCCCTTCACCGCAATGAGTCCTGCGGAGGTCATTTCCGTGAGGAGTATCAAACAGAAGAAGGAGAGGCATTAAGAGACGATGAGCACTTTGCTTATGTAGGAGCCTGGGAATATCAGGGCGAAGGAAACCAGGAAGTACAAAACAAGGAACAATTGCAGTTTGAAAACGTCAAATTATCACAAAGGAGTTATAAATAAATGGACTTTACCTTAAAAATATGGCGTCAAAAAGATGCTCAAAGTCAGGGCCAGTTTAAGACCTATCAGCTGACCGGAATCGGCGCTGATAACTCCTTTATGGAAATGCTGGATGAACTGAATGAACATTTGATAAAGAACAATGAAGACCCTGTCCATTTTGATCATGACTGCCGGGAGGGTATTTGTGGTACCTGTAGCCTGTACATCAATGGCAGGCCTCACGGTCCACAAAAGGCCATCACTACCTGCCAGCTACATATGAGAAGTTTTAAAGATAAAGATACCATCACTATTGAACCCTGGAGGGCCCAAACGTTTCCGGTAATTCGGGACTTAGTGGTGGACAGAAGCGCCTTTGACCGCATCATTCAGTCAGGAGGATATATATCGGTGAATACTGGAGGTGTTCCTGATGCTAATGAGACACCCATAACTACCTCAAAGGCTAATAACGCTATGGATGCTGCTTCCTGTATCGGATGCGGAGCCTGTGTGGCGGTTTGCAAAAACGCTTCAGCCATGCTTTTTGTGGCTGCTAAAATATCCCACTTGGCACAGCTCCCACAAGGAAAGGTCGAAGCGGAATCAAGAGCTGAGAGCATGGTTGCTCAAATGGACAAAGAAGGGTTCGGACTCTGTACCAATACCGGTGCGTGTTCAGTGGAATGCCCCAAAGAGATCAGCCTCACCCATATCGCTCGCTTAAATAGACAATACTATAAGGCCAAACAGGCTTCTGATTATATACCTGACAAAGAGGAGATTCACGAAGGGTAAGGTTGCACAATGCCGAATGTCGAACGCCGAATGCCGAAATGCCGAATGCACAATGTCACATGCCGAATGTCGAATGTCGAACTGAGAGCGTTTGATTTAAGCAATTTTTCACGTAAATTATGAAATAAGTCCATACCCTAACCACGCCACTATGTCTAGTTCAAAAGCCCTGTTCACGTTTACTTCATTTTTTTTATTGTTTGCCTGTAGCCCTCAAATCGAAACCTCACAAGAATCAGGTGCACTGGAATCTTTGGAAGGCACTTGGCGCCTCGTGAGTTATAAGGATCAACAGGACAGTACCTGGAAATCAGGTCCCAGTACCAGGATTTATGAAAAATACGTAAGTCCCTCTCATTTTTGCTGGGTGAGCTATGAAACAACACAAGACACATTACTAGGCACCGGCGGGGGTACCTATGTTTACGATATGGAATCCAGTACATATACCGAGGACATTAAATTCTTCCTTCCCGCAGGATCTAACGAACATGGCCAGTCTATCCCCTTTGATGTTCGTTTTGAGGACGGTAAATGGTACCATACGGGATATGCAAAAGTATTTGAATTTGATCCGGATACCGGTGAAAATGTGGTAGTGGATTCTTCCAAGATTGAGGAAATTTGGGAACGAACCGACGTTGGGTCCAGCGACGAAAGTCTTGTGGGTACCTGGCAATTGGAATCTTTTAAAGATCATGGGGATTCAATTAGGACAGATTACCCGGAGTTTGTAAGCATCTTCAAGCTGGTCACTCCTACACATTTCGTGTGGATACACTACATTACTGAACAAGACATTGTGTTAGCAGAAGGAAGTGGAACATACACCTATGACGGAAATACCTATACTGAAACACTTAATATGGTTTACCCATCAGGTTCCAATCAGGTAGGTACGGTAATGCCCTTTGAAAGCAGGGTGGAGAATGACACCTGGTATCTTCTGGGAAACATTAAGAGATTAGAGCAGGATCCCGCTTCCGGTGAGATGATCGCCAAAGACTCCGCCAAAATTGATGAAGTCTGGAAGATTTTTGTTGGTCAGGGCGCTTCCTGAAACAATCTTGAATCTCAAACCTCTAATAGCCAGTTCGGACCTTGAATTTTGGAGCTTGTCTGAGTTTTGGGTGTTTGGTGCTAGGAATTTACACCTAGCAAGCTAGGTGTCAGCTGGTCTTCGCTTTAAGTTTACATTTTCATTGATCCAGCAACCCACCTTAAGGGTCTGTCCTTCCTTGAGACTCAATTGGAAGATTTCTTCCATGGAAGGGAATTGTTTTTCGGCATTGGACATGCCACGTCGGTCACCCGCTCTTTCATACATCTTATAAGCCGCCAAAAACACCGCGCGATCGTCAACTTTACTCACCCCCTGCCGGCAATCCTGGTAGCTTGACATGTACAAGTCACCTACAATTTTATAAGCTTCTTTTCTTGAGGGGTCACTTTTTACCGCCGCAAAGGCGCTGCTACGGGATCTCAACTTCATGCCTCTGGCTCGATAGTGGTTTGCCAGACCGTAATGTATGTCTGCTTTTTGCTTACCGGTATGTGCTAGTTCCAGCGCTTCCAAATAATACTTATTTGCTTCGCCGTAGTTTTTAGCAGCATCATTTTTTATGGCGATTATTTTGGCCATACTGAATGTAGGCTCATGTTCCTGTAACGTTTTAGATGCCTTCAGGAAAATCGGGCTTTTGGAACAGTTATAGGTCAGTGATAAGGCGATAATTCGCTTGGCTAGTGCTAAATCAGAGGGGTCTGCTTCAAATGCCGGTCCAATCTTATTTTCTATAAAGTCGCAATCGATCTCGACCATACCAGTAAGCATTTTATTAATGAAGTCTCTGTTCTTCTCAAGCGATGCTGGGTCCTTTCCAGCTGCTTCATATGCCTCAACATTTTTATCCAGGATTATCATAGTTTTAGCATACTTCTCCAGTACATCATCATCCGTCAAGCTTCCACCTGCTGCTCTATATCTGCGAATCAC
>QIEB01000154.1 GCA_003229495.1 Flammeovirgaceae bacterium | reverse complement strand
CCACTTACTCCTAATGGGGAATTGCTCAACATCCCTACTACAATGCCTCCCACTATTCCTGCTATTAATCCTGAAAACAGCGGTGCGCCACTTGCCAGAGCAATACCGAGGCACAATGGTACTGCTACAAAAAAGACCACAATACTTGCAGGTAAGTCCTGCCGTATATTTGAAAATATTCCCTGCTTTTTATCCGTTACTGGTCCTTCCATCATTTTAGATAAACTATTTATCTACAATGATAGGTGAGCGGTATTAGAATGGAATTAGATCAACATTAAGATTGGATTAGAATTGCTTTTCAGGTTAGAATGAGTGGTAGTTTAATACGAACTTCTGTACCAATTTCGATTTGGGACTGTATTTCCAGTGCTCCTTGATGAAGGCTGATAATTTTGGAACTGAGGGACAGACCAATTCCGGAGCCTTTTATTTTTAAGGCGTTATTTCCTCTATAAAAGGGGCGTATTATTTTCTCAATATCCCTGTCCACGATACCGATACCTATATCCTTTATGGTCAACTTTAACCAGCTATTATCTTTAGTTAATACCACATCAACTTTGTTATTGGACGAAAATTTGCAGGCATTGTCAAACAGGTTGATAACGGCTGTTTTCAATAAATCCTTATTTCCTGAAATTGAATAGGTCTCTTTTCCTTTTTCACTGGCTACCATCAGTTTCACTTGATTTTTTGGATTAAGAAAATCAAACCTTTCCTTTACTCCATTCAAAAGTTCATCAAATTGGACCGTTTCATAATGGATGTTTTCTTCATTAGCAGCTACTTTGGATAATTGCAGAAGATTGTTAACGGTTGAATTTATTACTTCGGCTTCGGCTAGTATGGTGGTCAGTGATTCCAGGTACTCTTCATTTGTTCGAGATTTACTAATAGCTACTTCTGCCTCACCCATAATAGCTGTTAACGGATTTCTTATCTCATGAGAAGCATTTCGAATGAAAGCTTTTTGTGCTTCAAAAGAAGCTTCTAATCTATCTAACAACCGGTTAAAGGCAATAGCCATTTTCCCTATTTCGTCATTTGGATTAAATACCATTAAACGTTGATGCAAATTGGAGGCGCTTATGATATTCGCCTTATCAATTTTTTTTGAGATAGGAAGTAACGCTCGTTTGGTAATCATAAAACTCCCTATAAAAATCAAAGGGATTCCTATTAGAACCAAAAGGATAATTATGCTCTTTAAAAAAGATAAATTTTGAAGTCCAACCTGATCAACTGCGGTTACTATTATCAGGTAATTTTCTCCCTTCACTCGAAATATTCTACTCATTCCCTGAAGCCTGGAATCTTTGAAATAAAAACTGTCCATTTCAAGGAATTTCTTCCTGACGTCTGGTGGATAGTTGTGTTTAAAAACTGGCACTTTATCCCTATAAATGTGCACAACTTCTTCCGTTTCATCCGGTAAGGTATGGAGGAACTGATTGGTTATTTTTTCCAGTTCAACCGGACTAAAGGATTCTTTCTCTAAAAATATCTTTTCAGTAACTATTACCCTCTCCTGAAGCCTTTCTTGAAACTCACGATTCCGATGATCTGACGAAAGAAAATAGATCGTGCATCCAAATACTATAAAAATAAAACTTATTATAGTGGAGAATAATATGGACAGGCGAGTACTGATTTTCATCCGTTACTCTTTAATAATGTATCCCATCCCGATAACTGTTTTAATGATTTTAGATGAAAATCCATGCTCGATCTTCTTGCGTAGGTAGTTTATATATACGTCAATCACATTAGTACCCAAATCAAAATCTACTTCCCATACACTTTCGAGGATACTAGTTCTTGACACAACCCTGTTTTTATTTTTAAGCAGGTATTCCAAAAGTCTAAATTCTCTTGCAGTAAGAAGAATTTCAATACCATTCCGGTGAACCTCTTTGGATTTTAGATTCATTTGAAGGTCTTGAACTTCTAATAGTTGGCTGCTATTTTTATCGATAACAGTTCCTCTCCTTGTCAGTGCATGAATTCTGGCAAGCAGTTCCCTAAATTTAAAAGGCTTTGATAAATAGTCGTCCGCACCAGTTTCAAGTCCCGTAACAATATCATCTGTGGTTCCAAGAGCTGTTAGCATTAATATGGGTGTGACTATCTTATATTGGTTTTTTATTTTATCACATACCTCAATTCCATTCAGCCCTGGCATCACCACATCAAGAATTATTAGGTCAAAATCATCTTGATAGGCCAATTTTAATCCAATGGTTCCATCAAAAGCTTGTACCACTACATTTCCCTGCTCTTCTAAGCCTCTTTTAATAAAGGACGACACGCTTTGTTCATCTTCAATAACTAATATCTTCATTGCCGAGAGTGGAATAATGTAGTATGTGGTATTAGTTGACCATACTTAAAGTTAGCAAATCGTACCTAACTCCATCATAGGCCCGCGGACTTTCACTTTGCACAGGCACTTTACACGGGTTGTAGGTATGTTTAGTTTCTACCAGGGCCTTTTTTGCCTTAGGCACCTCGGATATAGAAAAAGAGATTCTTCGATGCGGATATAGTGCAACTAAAACAGGTAGTGTAATTACCTGACGCCGCGGACTTTCATTGCCAAAGTGTACACCGATCCCATAGCGGTAATAAAAAGAATGTGCTGATCCTTGCCGCCAAAAACCACGTTCGCCGTCCATTTCTCTCCCGTTGGGATTTGCTCAATTTGATCACCTTTACGGTTAAACACAGTTACTCCGGCAGTGTTGGTCAAATAGACATTCCCTTGGTTATCAATGGTCATGCCGTCAGACCCCATCTCTGTAAACAGCTTCCTTTTTGTTAAGGATCCGTCCTTATTGATTTTATAGGAATAGGTTTTTTTGTCACCAATATCCGCCACATAAAGCATTTTACCGTCCGGGGTGCCTACAATTCCGTTTGGCTTCACCAGACCATCAGCCACTATCGACACCTTGTTACTCTCTGAGAAAAAGCAATATACATTCTCAGCTTCAATTTCTTTTTCATCTTGATCCCACCAATCGCGTTTATAAAAAGGATCGCTAAAGTAAATCCTGCCGTCCGGATGTACCCACAAATCATTGGGTCCATTGAATTTTTTACCCTGAAAGTTGTCTAAAACAAGCTCCATTTTTTGGTCAGGGTAGATCTTTACTAATTGATTCCTAAAATCCGCACATGACAGTAGCACCCCGTGGTTATCAAAATAGAGTCCGTTGGATCGCTTCCCACCTTCCATAAAGAGTGTTACCGAACCGTCCAGTGACCACTTGTAAATTCTGTCATTTGGCTGGTCAGTGAAGTAAACATTGCCATAGGGGTCCACCGCAGGTCCTTCTGTAAAAGAATATCCCGAGGCTAACTCTTTCAATTGGGCACCATCTGCAATTACCATGCTCTGCGCATGGTTCTGGTTTGACCACATCAATAGAGTACCAATGGTCACAATAAGCGGAAAATGATACTTACTCAAACTCAACTCAAACTTATAATTCATAATTTATAACTCATAACTTAACGCGCCGTCCACCCGCCATCTACTGTTACCATTGACCCCACCATATAATTGGCCGCATCACTGGCCAGGAAAATTCCTGCTCCTTGAATTTCTTGTAGTTCGCCCCAGCGCTCCAGTGCAGTAGCCCCAACAATGAATTTTTTTGCTTCTTCCGAATCAGCAATCGATTTGTTCATTTCGGTCAGGAATGGACCGGGGCAAATAGCATTTGATATTAAATGGGGCCAGTTCAAGTCCAAGCGCCCTGGTCATTTGTACAATAGCTCCCTTACTGGAAGTGTAGGGAGTTCTATTGGATAAACCTACCAGACCCA
The DNA here is from genome assembly GCA_003229495.1 of Flammeovirgaceae bacterium. Lineage (GTDB taxonomy): Bacteria > Bacteroidota > Bacteroidia > Cytophagales > Cyclobacteriaceae > SZUA-3. Next base: position 617 of record QIEB01000154.1, on the reverse strand, counting down.
AAGTACTGGCCAGGTTAATGATTTTACCGCTTCCTGCATTTTTCATATATGGAATCACTGCTCTGCTGGCTAACCAGGTACCGTCCACATTTACCTCCATTACTTTTTTAAAATCTTCATAACTCAACTCATCAATGGCGCCACGGATGTTGATGCCGGCACTGTTTATCAAAATATCAATACGGCCGTACTTTCCTATCACCGTTTCTGCCAGTTTTTCCTGGTAACGTTGGCACCTATGGCGGAAGCTTCAATTTCATATTCGGTGTTAATAGATGCTGCAGCGGCTTCTCCTTGGTCTTGGTTTCTACTTACCAAAACCAGATTTGCCCCTGCGGAGGCCATTCCTGTTGCCATGGCCAGACCGAGTCCTTTCGACCCACCGGTTATGATGGCCAAGCGGCCAGTTAAATCAAATAGTTTTACTCCGGGTAGTTCTTCACTCATATGAATTCAATTTTTATTTTCAAGTTTTAATTCCATGTTGGCATATTCAAAAGAATCAATAATATTTTGCTCCTCAAATGCCAGTTTTTCTTCCGGCGACATACCCTTAACCGATGGTAATACTGATTGATGGTCACGTACCCATTTAAGGGCCCCAACTATTTCTGAAG
>QIEB01000117.1 GCA_003229495.1 Flammeovirgaceae bacterium | reverse complement strand
TGATCGATATAACCAAGATCAAAGAAAAAGAAATGAAACCATCCGAGGTGGATTTGAATGATATTATTTCAGATTGTTTGTCTTCCATCAGTGGCGCTAATAATTTCGAGAAAGTACATTTCAAGATCAGAAATGATGTTGATTTCAAAGTACATGCAGATGCAAACACCATGAGGACCATTCTATTCCATCTGCTGGAGAATGCAGTTAATTTCATACAATTCGATAACCAGCAGCCTTTTGTCAGGTTGGATATAAAATACGAAAGTAATTTTCTGGTGGTTGAGGTTGCCGATAATGGTCTGGGTATCAAAAAAGAATTACAAAGCGAAGTGTTTAATATGTTCTATCGTGCCAATGAGCGCAGTACCGGCTCCGGCTTAGGCTTATATATTGTACGTTACGCTGTGGAGAAGCTAAATGGAAGTATTCAGCTAAAAAGTAAGGAAATGTGTGGTACAAAAATCTCAGTATATATTCCTTACGTACATAAAACCTTAGACACCAGCATTGAAGCCTCCAACTAGTCTAAAGATTTTTTATTGAAAATAAGATAGCCAATATGAAGTAAGAATCCCCACTGGTTTTCCTCATCATCGTAGTAATTTACCTGCATACTAATTGGGCCCAGCAAGCTGTGATAAACCGCGGCGGCAGTACCGGCAAAATAGAACTTTGTAATATCATTCAAAAGCAACACATCCTCATCAACCGCATTATTCAGCCCCTGGAATGGTTTAAAAAAATACCCTTCTAACCTCAGGTCAAATTTTCGACCCAGGCTATAAACGTTTCGGATACCACCAGCTATGTAGTTATACGCTCTAAAATTCTCAAGAAACAAAGTAGGGCTATCCACCAGGGGCTCAAAATTCGGAGCATTTATAAGAGAACCGGTCAGATTAAATCCAGTGGCTTGGTTGGAAAACACACTTTCAACCAGGTATCCATATTTAAACCGCCCAGATCCAAAATACTGTTCGGCCCGTAGTTTCAACCTTACCCAGTCGTTTGATTTGAATAGGGTTTCGGTCAGCATGGAGGTATTGCCGGGTTCCAACTCTTCTTCTGCGGTAAAAAGATCCAGAGCTACCTGAAAATATTGTCCCGAGGAAGCGTATTGCTTCCGGTTCAAATTGTGACGGGAATACTCAAATCCATAGCGAAAACCCTTGAATGTTTGTTGATCCAGGGTGTCCGTTGATTTAAACTCGTTGAGATTGCTAAATTTATTAGAATTGTAGAAGTAACTGCTATATAATCTAAGCCTGCCGATGGTCCCTGCGGCAAAGCCCACATTGATACGGATATTTCGATCGATTTGTTTGATAATAGTCGGATTCTTATCTGAAAAAATCAACTCATTGGCGTCAATGAAATCCCAATTATTAAAAGTGTAAACAGGTTCAATATAGAACAGTCTGGAACGGGTAGGAATGTTTATGCGTGAGCCTAACTGCAAGGATTGGTAAAACTTTCCCGTATAAAAACTCAGCCGATGCTTAAATAGATAGTGATTGAAGTGCGTGAAGTTAAGCCCAAGATAAATTTGACTGATACTTCTACTACTGATATTCCCTCCAAGGTCAACATCAAAGCTATTGCTGGTTTCTCCAAGGATTTCAAAATCATAGGCGCTGTCAACCGGATTATATACAATGCCAGGATGGGTATTTTTAAAAAATTCCTCAGATATCATTTTGTAATAACCCGTTTTGACATCGTGTATATTTAAGGTTTCCTTGTCGCTGAAATAATGCCTGATATATCGTTGTTTAGACTCTGAAAACCCTTCGGTGCGCAGGTTCTGAAACCTCAGAGGTTCTGAATCCAATATGAAATTATTTCGAGCTTCTGCATGAGAATCACAATCATTTCTATCTTTTATTTTGGTACTGATTTCGGCAAAATGTTGACTGGCTTCTACATATCCTGAGTCCACCAAGGCCGCGGCATCTTCAAAGTCCAGGGCACTGTAACTTTTTACATTGGGTTCCAGATAGATGTCTTTTTCGGTAAGCAGTTTTAAATCAGGTTTGTCAAGAAGCATCGCCAACAAAGATTTCTGGATCAATTCCTGATCCTGATCATAGGGATATTCAACAAAAACTTTGGAAGAGACATTTACACCGATGATCACATCTGGTTTAAACTCCTCCCGAGCTATATCGACGGGGAAATTATTATAAATTCCACCATCGAAAAGATATTTTTTCTGAAGCCTAAGTGGCCTGAAAAAAAATGGTACGCTAAGAGTTGCTCTTAAGGCTTCATTCAAGCGGCCGGATTTGAGCACTACTACTTTTTGGGTAAAAATGTCTGCGGCTACCGCCCGAAAAGGTATGAATAGGCTGTCAAAATTATAATTTGCTTTTTGAGAAGCAGGGGCCAGAAGTTCGGCCAGGGCAAAGTTTATGGCAAAGTCATTGGCCAGATTAGTATTTATATTTAGGGAGGAATCTACATCCAGGGTCAGATTAAGTATACCCGCATGGTCTTCAGATTTTGAGTAGTAAAATTGGTAGTTTTCGCCTAGCCCTCCATTAACCCAATCCTGAAAGTCATCGCTAAGCACCATTTGTTCAATATCATGAGCAGAATATCCAGCGGCATAAAAACCACCGATCACGCCACCCATGGAAGTACCAACAATATAGTCTACCGGAATGTTATTTTCTTCCAATAGTTTAAGCACTCCCACATGCGCCAAGCCTTTAGCACCTCCTCCACTGAGTACCAAGGCAATTTTTTGGGCAACAATAGGTTGGCACCACCAGATGAGCGCAATCAATGCTGAGAAGTATCTCATGCTTTTGGGTTATCCCATAAAATTAACGGAATGTTTCCCTATTACCATGAGAATCCCGGTGCTTCTTTTAATAGTTAATCCCCAGCTAACACCGGAAACATGCTGTTATCAATTTCAATTTGATGGAGGCGGTCTATCATTTCCATCATCACACTGTCGTATGCAGGCTTATGATTCTCAACGATTGGCTCAGACGGGGGGAGTTCTACTTTTAAAGCATCTACTTGCCTCCCATTCTTCCAAAATCTGTAACAAAGATGATTACCGTTAGCCAGTCCGGTACTGCCTACATAGCCTATGGTTTGTCCTTGTACCACCTTGACTCCTGGTTTTATCCCTTTAGCCGTCCGTACCATGTGAAGGTATTGTGTAGTATAGGTAGAGTTGTGACGGATTTTCACATAGTTGCCATTGCCCCGATGATAGCGTGCTTCTGTCACGATACCCTCTCCGACAGCTCTTATTGGAGTGCCGCGCGGGGCCGCATAATCCGTCCCAAGATGTGATCTGTACCGCTTCAAGACCGGGTGGTATCTCTTTCCGGAATACCGGGAGCTGATTCGGGTAAACTTAACGGGGTATTTCAAAAAAGCTTTCCTTAAACTGTGCCCCTTTTCATCGAAATAGTCAGGTCCTTTACCCTGGTCGTATCTAACAGCATAGAATGTGTTGCCCTCGTGCACAAATTCTGCTGCTAACACAGGCCCCAAATCAGCAACCTCGCCCTCAACCAGTTGCTGCTGGTATATGATCTTATAGTGATCTCCCTTCTGTAGGTGAGTAAAGTCTAACTGCCAACCAAATATGTCGGCCACGTAATCTACCAACTGCGGACTTGCCCCACTTTCAATCATTGCCTCATACAATGATGTACTAATGGTTCCAGTGATGGTAAATTCAAGAGTGCTTACCTTTTTCATCCCCATATAAACATCCGTTGAATCGTTTAGATCAAAAACCACATACTCTATTTTATTTGGCTCGTAAATCATGAACTTGGCAATCGAATCTTGTGTACAAATAAGTTTGTAATTTCTGT
>QIEB01000112.1 GCA_003229495.1 Flammeovirgaceae bacterium | reverse complement strand
GTTTCAAAAGTAACTGTGGTACCCTTTTATGACCGTTCCGGATTGATCCAGGAAACCTTGGGAACGCTGGAAGAAGCGCTGGAGCACGAGATTCTGATCTCCATAATTGTGGTGATTGTACTAATGATGAATATCAGGGCTTCTATCATCATAACAAGTTTGCTGCCGGTGGGTGTTTTGATGACTTTTATCGTCATGCGTCAATTTGAAGTAGATGCCAACGTGGTAGCGCTGTCCGGTATAGCTATAGCCATTGGTGTAATGGTGGATGTGGGGGTGGTCTTCGTAGAGAACATTGTCCGGCACCTGGAGTTGGAAGAAAACCACGGCATTAGGGGTAAGAAATTATTAACGGTGATTTATGAAGCATCGGTGGAAGTGGCGTCCGCTATTATGACTGCCTTGGCAACCACCATCGTAAGCTTCTTGCCGGTATTTGCCATGCAGGCTTCAGAAGGAAAACTGTTCAAACCACTGGCTTTTACCAAAACGTTCGCGCTGCTATCTTCCCTGTTTTTTGGAATAATTGTAGTACCTGCCCTGGCCCATGTGGTTTTTTCCATACGTTTTGATAAGCAAAAATCTAAGAAAATATGGGCCCTGGTAGTGGCAGGCCTGGGGTTAACTTTCCTTATCATCTATGGTAGCATTCCCGCCATTGCCTTGATATTATTCGGGATCAACAATTTTTTTGAGGAAAAGTGGCCTGAGAAATTGAGGGATTGGGTAAACCGGTTTAATACTTTGATTATACTATTGACAGTGGTTTATTTCCTTAACGGCGCCTGGATGCCTCTGGGAGCACAAAACAGTTTCATTGTTAATTACATTTTTGTCATTGTAATGGTAGTATCGATTTTGGGTACTTTGCTCACTATCGTTCATTTCTATCCGGTACTATTAAGGTGGTGCATTACCCACAAGTGGCAGTTTTTTCTATTACCAATTTTTATTTTATTGTTTGGTATCACCAGCTGGCAGGGCATTGAAAATATATTTGGGTTTGTAGCTAATGGTTCGGAGGTAATTGGACTTAATTTACGACAAACCGATAGCTGGCAATCGTTGGTGGAGAAATTTCCGGGTGCGGGGAAAGAGTTTATGCCTCCCTTGGATGAAGGGTCTTACCTGTTAATGCCCACCACCATGTCCCATTCCGGTATTGAGGAGAATATCGATGTGATTCGAAAATTGGATGCTTATGTGGCCCAAATACCGGAAATTGAATCCGTAGTGGGGAAATGGGGACGAGTGAATTCGGCATTGGATCCGGCTCCCATCTCGATGTTTGAAAATACCATCAATTACAAGTCTGAATATATGCTGGATGAAAATGGACACCGTATGAGATTTAAAGTGGATAAAAGAAGCGGGTCGTACCTATTAAAGGATGGGTCCACATATCATCCTGAAGAAGATGACTTTCGCCTGATATTACCAGAGGACCTCACTGTTGATAAGAAAAGAGGTAAGTATTTCAGGCAGTGGCGTGACCATGTCACCTCACCAAACGATATCTGGCAGGAGATATTGAAGGTCACTAAGATACCTGGCATGACATCCGCCCCAAAGCTGCAACCCATCCAAACCAGGTTGATTATGCTTTCAACCGGGATGAGGGCGCCAATAGGGATTAAAGTATTTGGCCCTGACCTTGTGACCATCGAAAGGGTCGGGCTTGAGTTGGAAAAAATCCTTCAACAGGTTCCAAGTATAGAAAGTCCATCTGTATTTGCCGACAGGATCGTTGGCAAACCTTATCTCGAGTTTGATATTGACCGGGATCAAATCGCACGATATGGCCTGACCATTGAAGATATGCAGTCCTTTATCATGGTAGCTATTGGAGGTGTGAAGTTGACCACTACAGTAGAGGGCAGGGAGCGGTTTCCTGTTAGGGTAAGGTATGCCCGTGAATTCAGGGACAATCCCGAAGATATCATGAGGGTACTCATTCCTACGCCAACTGGGGCACAAATTCCTTTGGGTGAATTAGCCGAGATTACTTATCGCCGGGGCCCTCAGGTCATCAAAAGTGAGGACACTTTCCTGAACGGCTATGTCATTTTTGACAAAAAAGAAGGTTATGCGGAAGTAGACGTGGTGGAAGAAACCCAGCGATTTATCCAGGCGAAGATGGATGCGGGAGAATTCATGCTGCCGGCAGGTGTGTCTTATAAGTTCACAGGCAACTATGAAGATCAGATCCGGGCCACCAAGCGCCTGGCAATCGTGGTTCCAATATCTTTAATAGCTATCTTTTTGATCCTTTATTTCCAATTTGGAAATGTGCAAACTACTACCATGGTCTTTTCAGGGATATTTGTGGCCTTTTCCGGAGGTTTCATCATGATGTGGCTCTATGCCCAGGGCTGGTTCCTCAATTTCGATGTGGCCGGTGTCAATATGCGTGATATGTTTAGTATGCACACCATCAATATAAGTGTGGCCGTCTGGGTAGGGTTTATCGCACTCTTTGGCATAGCTACTGATGATGGAGTGATTATGGGAACCTATATCAAGCAGACCTTTGAACGTGAAAAACCAAAAGATGTAGCGGCAGTAAGGGAGGCCATCATGCATGCTGGTGTCAAAAGGGTAAGGCCTGCCATGATGACTGCAGCAGTGGCAGTTATTGCCTTGATTCCGGTGCTTACTTCTACGGGAAAGGGAGCGGATATCATGGTCCCTATGGCCATTCCCACTTTCGGGGGTATGCTAATTCAGGTAATCACCATGTTTGTAGTACCTACACTCTACTGTATGTGGCAGGAAGGTGTGGTAAAAAAACAAATTGCCCAAAGTAAAAAACAAATTAATCAAGATGTATAAGAAGAAGTATAACAAGATGAGACTAATGAGAAGATGTATAAAGGCCCTCACTATTATCCTGCTGTTAATGAACTACCAGGTATTAGCGCAAGAGACCAGCCCAACTCCTTTGGATGGTTATTTAAAAATGGCCGCGGAAAACAATCCTGAGTTGAAAAGTATATTCTACCAGTACCTGGCGGCCCTCGAGCGTCTGCCTCAGGCCAGGGCGTTGCCCGACCCCTCGCTGACTTTTAGTGTATTCGCCAGTCCGGTAGAAACCAGGGTTGGCGCCCAAAAGGCGGGCCTTTCTTTAAATCAGGCTTTCCCCTGGTTTGGGCAGCTGAAGTCTCAGGAAGCAGCGGCAGCGCAAGTGGCAAGGGCCCGATTTGAACTCTTTGAAGACAAGAAGAATGAACTGTTCTTTAGGGTGCATACCGCCTATTATGACCTCTACGTGCTGGAGGCAGCCACTACAATTACCCGCGAAAATATTGGGCTATTGGAGGCGTTTCGCGAGTTGGCCCTTGTGAAGCTGGAATCCGCAAAAGGAAGCGCAGTGGACCTGCTTCGAGTGGAAATGGATCTTTCGGAGTTGGAGAACCAGTTGAAGTTCCTGGAGGACTCTAAATTGCCTATTCAGACAGAGTTTAAAGAGTTACTCAATACAGAGCGTGTTATTGATATTCAGGTACCTGATACTTTAGCCACAATCGCCATAGTGGAAGGCAAAAATTCATTGCTGGATTCACTTATAGCTCAAAACCCAAGCCTGAAAAAAATTGAATTTGAAATTAATGCTTTGGACCATGAAATGGATGTAGCCAAAAAAATGGGGCTGCCCTCGTTTAATCTTGGGTTGTCCTATATAAACATCGAGGAAAGAGCGGGATCAGACATTCTTGATAATGGACAAGATGCGTTCATATTTCCCCAGGTGGGGGTGAGCCTTCCTCTTTTTCGAAAAAAATATCGAGCTATGGTCAATGAAAAGGAATTGTTGAAAAACTCAAAATCAGTGGAAAAAGAAAATCAGGTC
>QIEB01000206.1 GCA_003229495.1 Flammeovirgaceae bacterium | reverse complement strand
TTCTCAGTATTTACCGCGATCATTTTTTGATCAGGATGTTTACGCCCACCTTGAGGTGGAACATTCACTGAAGTTCCTTCCAGCAGTTTAAGTAGTGCTTGCTGGACGCCCTCCCCACTTACATCCCGGGTGATGGAAGGGTTGTCGGATTTCCGGGCAATTTTATCAAGCTCGTCAATATATACAATTCCTCTTTCTGCGGCTTCCAGATCATAATTAGCCGCTTGAAGTAATCGGGTTAGGATACTTTCAACATCTTCACCAACATATCCAGCTTCCGTTAGAACCGTTGCGTCTGCTATGCAAAATGGTACTTGAAGGATATTTGCCAGAGTACGTGCCAGATAGGTTTTGCCAGTTCCCGTTTCACCGACCATGATAATATTAGATTTCTCAATGATCACCTCTTCCTCAGTTCGCTGCTGCATCAGGCGTTTGTAATGATTGTAAACGGCTACGGAAATGACTTTTTTAGCCTCATCTTGTCCCACTACATACTGATCCAGGTATTTTTTTAATTCTACCGGTTTGATCAGGTTAAAATTAGGTGCCGATGTGTCATTCCCTTTAGTTTTTAGTTCTTCGGAGAGAATCTGTTGGGCCTGGGTAATGCATTTATCACATATATGTGCATTGATCCCTGAAATCATCAGATCGACATCTTTCTTATTTCTACCACAAAACGAACAGGTTACTTGTGCCATATAATTAATATACTAAATAAAAATGGATTCGGTGGTCGATAGATCAGGATTTAATTAGAATTTCATCGATCAAACCATAGGATTTGGCCTCCGTGGCAGTCATCCAGTAGTCCCTGTCGGCGTCTTTCTCAATGTCTCCTATTTTTTTCCCACTATGCTGAGCCAGGATCTCATACAACTCCTTTTTCAAAGATAAAATCAGTTTCAGTGAAATTTCCATGTCCTTTGAAGGACCCTGCATCCCACCAGATGGTTGGTGGATCATAACCCTAGCGTGAGGAAGTGCTGATCGTTTTCCTGCTGCTCCTCCAGACAGTAAAACTGCACCCATGGAGGCAGCCAGACCGGTACAAATAGTGGCAACTTCTGGAGTAATGTATTGCATGGTGTCATAAATTCCCAAACCAGCGGTTACGGAACCTCCCGGACTGTTTATATATAACATGATCTCCTTTTTAGCATCTGTTGATTGTAGAAATAAAAGTTGGGCAGTAATAATATTGGCAATATTATCATCGACTGGCAGGCCCAGGAATATGATTCTGTCCATAATCAATCTTGAAAAAACATCTATTTCCCGAAAATTAGTGGGACGTTCTTCAATAACCGCACGAGTCATGCTCTCAATATGATGAACATAACTATCAAAAGCGCTGCCACTGATATTTTGGCCTTTCACAGCAAAATTCCTGAATTCGTTTTTATCTATCATTAGTGATTAATTGATTGGAAATAAAACTAACTCATTTAGTCCAAAAGGTTTACAAAATTAATAAAAAAGCCACTGTAAAATAGCACTATTTAATAACGGAAAGTACATTACCTGGTTGCTTCTTTTTTGAACTGTTCCAGATTCACCTCCTTTTTGGTAATGCTAATTTTATCACGGATTAGTTTCATTATCTTGTCATTGCGTACCTGGTTGAATACTTGAAGATAATTTTTTCCCTCATTTCCTTTCAAATAATTATCGGCAAAGGCATCAAGCTGATCGGCCATTTGATCTCCCATTCCAGAAGAGGCCAATTGGGCTACTATTAGTTCTTTTGCTTTTGAAACTACCTCTTCGTTCTCCACTTTTACTTCGCTGTCCTCGGCTATGCGATTCAAAATAAGATTCCATTTCATCTCCTCCGCGTAATTTGGGTAGTCCTTATCTACTTCATCTTCGTTTACTTTGCCCTCATTGGACGCCACTAGCCATCGTTTTAAGAACTCATCCGGTAGGTCCATTTTTGTGGCTCTAAGAATCTCTTCGCGAATGCTGTGTGTCAGGAAATTTTCCGTTTCTCTTTGGAAGCTACTGCTTAAGTATTCCTTGATTTTCTCTTTTAGTTCCTTTTCGGTTTTGACCTGATCTTTACCAAATAGTTTATCGTATAATTCCTGATTGAGTTCGGCGGGTTGCAGGCGATTGATCCCTTCAACTTTTAGTGTTACTTCAGCAAGCTTTACCTCAGCCAGTTCTTCTTCGGTTTTGTCCAGTAATCGTGCCTGATAGGCAGTATCTTTTATAGCCTTGGTTAGATTAAAGTTAATTGAATCCCCTGGTTTCTTTCCGATGAATTTTTTCTGTTCCTTTTTTTCTACCTGTTGAATTGGCAGGGTGATCCCGTTCTCAATATCCAGAGCTTCTTCAACCAACATTCCCTGAATGATGTCCTCAGCTTCTGATTGTTCAACGCTTACTTTTTCACCATAACTTTTCCTGATATTTTCCAACTCTTCCGACACCATCTTTGGATCCACCTTGATGTTATATTCGGTAACCTTTCTCTTTCTTGAGAGATCATATTTGAAATTGTCAACCAGGCCAATATTGTACTCGAACTCGAAGTCTTTTTGGTGGTCCCAATCAACAGTCTTGCTCTTTTCCAGGTTAGGTAAGGGATCACCTAATATTTTCAGATCCTGCTCCTTGATATAATCTGTGAGGGAGCTGGAAAGCATTTTGTTTATTTCATCAACAAGAATTGACTTCCCATACATTTTCTTGATTAGCCCAAATGGGACTTTCCCTGGACGGAATCCTTTAATCTGCGCTTTCTTGCTGAACTCTTTTATTTTTTGTGACACCTGAGGTTGGTAATCCCCTTCCTTTAACGTAATTTTAATTAGGGCTTCATTGGATTTTTGCCGATCTAATGTAATGTCCATTGAAATAACTTTGTTTGATAAAAAAAGACTAAAAACCCTCAATCTCCAAAATAAATTTTGAGCAGGTGATTGAGGGCTTGGTGGTGCGGATGAAGGGACTCGAACCCCCATGCCGTAAGGCGCTAGATCCTAAGTCTAGTGCGTCTACCAATTTCGCCACATCCGCATTTGTGAGATGTTGGTAAAATTAGCACCTGAGTAGCTTAACATTCGCACTAGACTGCCTGGTGCGCCTGTCTGCATCGCTTTCGCTGAAGCTACAGTGGAGCAAAGCCGGCAGGCAGGTTTGCCAATTTCGCCGCATCCCCATTTAAAATTGGAAGGGCAAAGGTAGCCTATTTTTTCAAAATATCACAATGTAAATTTAATGCATCAGATGAGTGTAATTCACTGGTCCGTTCTTCATGATTACTATTGATGTAGAAGACGAAAAAAAGGAGATAATAAGACGATACCGTCGTCTATTAAGACGGGCTAAACCCTTTTTAAAAGAGGGTGACGCCAAAACAATCCGAAAAGCTTTTAATACCGCAATGGAGGCGCACAAAGATATGCGCCGGCGCACTGGGGAACCCTATATATATCATCCCTTGGATGTTGCATTGATTGCTATTGATGAGATTGGGCTAGGGACAACTTCCATTGTAGCCGCATTGTTACACGATGTAGTTGAGGACACACATCTGGAAATAGCTGATGTAGAAAGAGATTTTGGGACTAAAGTAGCCCGGATCATAGATGGTCTTACAAAAATATCCGGGGTTTTTGACCAGGGTACTTCAGAGCAAGCCGAGAACTTCCGTAAAATGCTGCTGACCTTGTCCGATGATGTTCGGGTGATTTTAATCAAGTTGGCCGATCGTTTACACAATATGCGGACGCTATCAAGCATGCCTAACAATTGAAGGTGGCTTCTGAGACCGTGTATATATATGCCCCACTAGCCCACCGCCTGGGTCTGTATGCTATAAAAACAGAATTGGAAGATCTCTGTTTGAAATATACGGAGTCGGAGCAATACGATGAAATAACCGACAAGATCGTAGCCACCAAGGAAGCCCGGGATCGTTTTGTGAATAAATTTATTCGTCCAATTAAAAAAGAGTTGAAGGAGCAGGGTTTCGATTTTGAAATAAAAGGGCGGACCAAGTCCATTTATTCCATTTGGAATAAAATGCACACCCAGAACATACCTTTTGAAGAAGTTTACGACCTGTTTGCGGTTCGTATCATCCTTAACAATGACCCTGAAAATGAGAAAGCGGATTGTTGGAAAGTATATTCCATTGTGACCGATTTTTATCAACCGAATCCTGACCGTTTAAGAGATTGGATTAGTACACCAAAAGGAAACGGGTACGAATCCCTGCACACCACAGTTATGAGTAGTCCTGGTCAATGGGTAGAAGTGCAGATTAGGGCCAGAAGGATGAACGATATTGCCGAAAAGGGGTATGCTGCTCATTGGAAATATAAGGACGACTCTGGTAACGGTCAGTCTTCCGGGTTGGAACTATGGATTTCCAGGGTAAGAGAAATGCTGGAGCAGTCCGACAGTACTGCTATTGAATTTGTTGACGATTTTAGATCGAATTTGTTTCATGAGGAAGTTTTTGTGTTTACTCCGCAAGGTGAATTAAAAACCTTACCTCACGGTGCTACGGCACTAGACTTTGCCTTCGAAATTCACACAGAAGTTGGAGCCAGGTGCCTTGGGGCTAAGGTGGATCAGCGTTTGGTGCCGTTGAATTATATATTAAAAAATGGCGATCAGGTTGAGGTACTAACTTCCAACAAGCAAAAACCTCACGACGACTGGCTTAGGTTTGTAGTTACTTCCAAAGCCAGGTCGAGGATCAAAGATGCCTTAAATGAAGAACGGAAAGCTGCTGCCGGAGAAGGAAAGGAAATTGTCAAACGAAAGCTCCGGCAGATGAAATTGAAGCTGAATAATGAAACTATAGAACAGTTGAGAGCTTACTTTGACGAGCGGACCGTGCTTGATTTCTATTATAAAGTAGGAAAGGGTGTCATTGACGCCACAGAGATTAAACGGTTCAAGGCAGCACGCTCCATCATTCCTAAGAATCCCAAGGACCGCATCGAAGATGCGGACTCTTTTGAAAAGCAAATAGCCAAAGTACGGGAAAAGCAAAATGACATGCTTTTAATCGGTGAGGATATGGATGTGATCGACTATCGTCTTGCAAAATGTTGTAACCCAATACCGGGCGACGAAGTATTTGGATTTGTCACGGTAAATGAGGGAATAAAAATACACCGTACCGGTTGTCCCAATTCCCCGGCGTTGTTGTCCAACTATGGATATAGAGTGGTCAAGGTAAAGTGGTCTTCCCAGATGGAAAATGCCTTTTTAACTGACTTAAAGATTATCGGAACGGACCGTGTGGGTTTGATTAACGATGTGACCAATATTATTTCCGGAGAATTGAAAGTAAACATGCGTGCCATGACCATTGCTACTGATCAGGGAATATTCGAAGGGAGAATCACCCTTTATGTGCAGGACACGGGTCATCTTGAGGTGATGATTAAAAAGTTGCAGAAAGTGAAGGGGGTTGTGAAGGTGACCAGAATCGACACTACCAAATGAAAATAATACTTTATAATGACCTATATTTGCTCAGTAACCCATGGGTTTTGATAGAAACATATTTGGTGAAGTAAAGAAGATTTTTACCGCCTATCTGGAAAATAAGGGATTGCGGAAAACACCAGAACGTTTTGCAATACTTGAGGAAATATACAGTAAGGACGGACATTTTGATGTGGATTCCCTGTACATAAGTATGAAGAATAAAAATTACAGGGTAAGCCGGGCTACCGTATACAATTCACTGGATTTGCTAATGGAATGTGATTTAGTTAGCAAACACCAATTTGGACAAAATCTTGCCCAATACGAAAAATCGTATGGCTTCAAGCAGCATGATCACTTGATTTGTACAGATTGTCATAAAGTGGTGGAATTTTGCGACCCCAGAATACAAAGTATTCAAACTACAGTGGCTGATCTATTAAAATTTAGGGTGTTACACCACAGTCTGATTTTGTATGCTGCATGTGAGGACAATAATTGCCAAAACAAGAAAGTATGAAATACCAATATGACATAGAGGACTCCATATTGACCCTCACTTTGGACGGGGATTTGATCGGGGAGAATCGGGGACCTGAACTTATGGAATTGGCCAATGAACAAGTAAACAATGATGTAAAACATTGTGCAATAGATATCTCAGAGGTCCGATTTATTAATAGTAGCGGAATAGGTGTGCTGATCACCCTGTTGACCAAGTTTCGCAATGTTGACGGTGAAGTTGTATTAATAAACCCATCTGAACAAGTAAAGAAGTTGTTAACAAACTCAATGCCATCTTCACCATCGTGGACACCAAAGAAGAAGCATTCCGAGAGTTAAAAAATTCATAATTTATAATGAGTGTAGACGTATTACTAGGCCTTCAATGGGGAGATGAGGGCAAAGGAAAGATTGTGGACGTGATGGCTCCCAAATATCACATGGTTGCTAGATTCCAGGGAGGACCAAACGCCGGACACACCCTTGAATTTGACGGAATAAAGCATGTGTTGCACCAAATTCCATCAGGTATCTTTCGATCAGATATCAAAAATGTTATAGGAAACGGAGTGGTATTGGATCCGGTGATATTCCGTAAGGAAGTAGAAGCCCTGGATCTCAGGGGAGTTGATGTAAAAAGTAACTTGTTCGTCAGTAATAAATCTCATCTGATATTACCCACTCATGGTCTACTTGACGCTTGTTACGAACATTCCAAAGGCAAGCAAAAAATTGGCAGTACACTCAAAGGGATTGGTCCCACCTACCAGG
>QIEB01000496.1 GCA_003229495.1 Flammeovirgaceae bacterium | reverse complement strand
CTGGACCCTCAAACGGCCATCTTGATAGATAACTTAATCCAGGAAATCACCAGGGAATTTAAAATCACTACTATTGTGGTCACCCATGATATGAATTCAGTAATGGAAATTGGTGAGTATATCATGTTTATGCACCAGGGCGTTAAAGTATGGGAAGGCTCGTGTGAAAACATTTCCAAAACTGAAGTTAAGGAATTGCAGGACTTTATCTTTGCAAATAAACTAATGCGAACTATGCAGGACGGGAAATCTTAGTGTGGTGTCACACATGAAATGACACTAGCTGGTTTCAAGAGGAAGGGTAAAGAAAAAACGACTACCTTCTCCAAGTTCACTCCTAACACCTATATCTCCTCCGTGTTCAGTAATAACCTCTTTTGATATTGCCAATCCAAGACCAAGGCCCTTATCGTTTTTCGCCCCATTCGAGGTTATTTGTACAAATCTTTGAAAAACCTCGCTATGGTGTTGTTTGGCAATTCCCGGACCTTTGTCCAATACTGCGAATTCAACCTTCCCATTAAGTCTTTTAGCCTCCATGATGATCTTACCTCCCTGCGGCGTATAGCGGATAGCATTGCTTAGAAAATTTATCAATACCCAGCTGATCTTTTCGGTGTCAGCCATAAAGTCCGGGACCTCAGGATCAATAACTTTCTCGATGGTAATTTTCTTTTCATTCAACTGGCCTTCGAACGGTGAGGCGGAGTAGTCGATAAGTACTTTGGGTGATACCAGCTTCTTCTCCAGTTCAATATTTCCTGTTTCCATTTTGGAAATATCGAGTAACTCAGATACCATTTTTATTAACCGCTGAACCTCACTTTTCATTGAAACCACAATCTCATCTTGTTCAGGGTTGAGTGTTCCAAACCGTTTGTCTTGAAGAAGCATGAGGCACATATTTATGGCAGAGAGCGGTGTCTTAAACTCATGAGAAGCAACTGCGATAAAATTGGTTTTGGCTTCATCTGATTGTTTGAAATAGGTTACATTTTTTAGCAATAAGATATATCCCAATGATTTGTTCTGATTATCAACATCCTGAACATTAATTACATCCTTGGTGTAGAACTCTGGCTTTCCTTCATGTAATTCTATCTTGATGAAGTCTTTTGATTGCTCCGCATCCAGGTCTGTCTCTTGGTTTCCAGTGTCACTTTGTTCCAGGCTATCAAGTAAACTGCGCATCACAGAGTTATCCCGGGAAAGCTCTCTGGCATTATTTCCTATCAACAGTTTTTCAGGAATTCCAAGAATTTCCGAAGCAGCATCATTGGCAAGGATCACATCCTTAGATTCATTTAGGATCACCAGTCCATCAGTGATGCTCTTTATGATGGTCTCGATTCGTGTTTTTTGCGCCTTTAATTCCTCAAGATTAGACTCCTCGAATTCCTTTAGTTTCACGGACATAACATTGAATGCCTTGCTCAGGTTACCGAGCTCGGTGTCGGAATCTACTGGTATTTGTTGTCTATAATCTCCGTCTGCCACACGTTTGATCTTTTCTGTGATATCCAGTATAGGCTTCACAATCATTTGGGGAAACTTATATATTGCTAATCCGGATATAAGCAGCACTACAATAAGAATTATAAATACATAAACTTTGGCGTTAAAATATAAGGTCTGTACTAACCGGTCCTTGTTGCTGAGTGCTCTGTGATTCAGGTCAATAAGATTGGAGCAGGTTTCACGTAAAATCTCGTTCTTCCTTTGCAACACTGAGAAATACAATCCCACCCGGTCAGAAGTGTGGTTGAAGTCATACAGTTGCCCCTCATAATCCAGGTATTGCTCCGAAAGCTTATTCAGTAGTTGCTGCTCACCCACCTCCGATATGTTGCTCTTACAAATTTCCAGTTGGCTGGAAAAAATCTCCTTTTCTCTTTCCAGGATCTGTGTCAGGATATCTTCATTGTAATTGGACCCCAGGCAGATTTTGGCTAGCGTTTGGTCGATTTTAGCCAACGAAACGATCAGTTCTTCAGCAGCCTTTACACTGCTGTAATTTTCTTCCAGAATTCTTTCTGATGCCTGTCCCACGTTTTCCAGATAATAGATGGAAACTCCCGCGAGAATCAGGAACAGAATAAGAATGAAAATAAATCCAGAAAATATTTGGGTCCTAAGTTTCATATTAACCCAAGTTCAAGGTTGCCTAATCTAACCCGTATTCTTTTAATTTCCGATACAAGGTAGCCAGTCCAATATCCAATCTCTTTGCTGCCTCCGACTTATTGCCCTCAGCACTGTCAAGCACTCTTAATATATGATGCCTTTCCACTGATTTCAAATCAGACATTTCACCACCTGCATTTGTGGTGCCATTACTATCGACTTTCATGGTTATGGGAGAGGTGGTTAGGAACTCTTTGGGCAGGGTCTCTTCGGTTAGTTCCATATCATCAGCCAGAATACATGACCTTTCGATTACGTTTTTCAATTCACGAATATTTCCGGGCCAGGGATGGCGCTGTAATAGATCCATATACCCTTTGGACATACTTTTAATATTCTTACCAATTTTCTCCGCGTTGACACTCATAAAATGAAGGGCAAGCAGCGGTATATCATCTTTTCGTTCTCTCAATGAAGGTAGTTCAATGGTAAATGGGCTCAACCGGTAATAAAGGTCTTTCCTAAATTCACCATCCCTGGTATTGTCAAATAGATCGCTATTGGTGGCAGCCACTATCCTTACATCGATAGGAATCGGGGTGGTGTCTCCTACCCTGTTGATGGTTTTATTCTCTAAAGTCCTTAATAGTTTAGCTTGTAAATCAGCGCTCATTTCCCCTAATTCATCAAGAAGAATAGTTCCTCTATCAGACACCTCAAAATATCCTTTCTTATCGGTATGGGCGCCGGTAAAAGACCCCTTCTTATGACCAAATAGTTCTGACTCCTGGAGATCCTTGGGTATGGCAGCGCAATTTATAGGAATAAATGGCCCCTTTCTGCGCCTGCTGGCCAAATGAAGCGCTTCCGCCAATAGCTCTTTGCCGGTTCCGGTTTCACCCAAAAGCAGCACAGTGGTGTCAGTAACGGCCACTTTTTTAGCCAGTTCTATCAACTTATTTACAGCGTTGGACTTACCAATTATCTTAGAAAAGCTGGACCGGGACTCCAGCCTATATTCCAGTTCACTCAATTGTCGATTTAAGAAGGCTTTCTCAACCGCCTTGCCAGCGAGCAATGGAAGCTTGTCATCCCCATCCCCCTTGGTGATATAATCGAAAGCCCCAAGTTTCATGGCCTTTACCCCGTCTTTAACATTGCCAAAGGCCGTCATTACGATCACTTCAATCAATGGCAGGTTGTTTTTGATCCATTTAGTAAATTCGATTCCGTTTTCGCCCGGTAACATCACGTCAGTGATTACCAGATAGATATCTTCATTCTTGAGGATATCAATTCCCTCTTTGACAGTTACCGCAGAATATACCTTGAATCCCTCCAACCCCAGTATCTTGGCTAGTAACTCTCTCAAGCTAGTTTCATCTTCGACAATAAGGATCTTCTTGCCCATTATATCCATACCTCAAAACTATAAAATTTATAGGAGCTTTACTGGTTACCCAGCTATTTTGACTGCCCAAGGTTCAAAATTAAGTATTTAACAATTAGAGGCTTAACAATTTGCTTGTAAAAACTTACATGTAGGGGAAAATGAGTGAATGAGTGAATGAGTGAATGAGTGAATGAGTGAATGAGTGAGGGGGAAAATGAGTGAATGAGTGAGGGATTGAATGTTTGGGTGTTAGGGATTGGGAACTGTAGATCAATTGAACATTTTAACATTTGACCGGAAACATTCAGTCCTTCAGTCCCTCAGTCATTGTATCTGCCC
>QIEB01000143.1 GCA_003229495.1 Flammeovirgaceae bacterium | reverse complement strand
TCCCCTTCACTTACATGAACCTTAGCAATACGACCTTGCAGGGGAGCGCCTATTTCGTAATCTTCCTGGGCTTTTCGGTGAACCTGACGGGTGGCCTTGAAGCTGTGGTCCCGGATCTTAATTCGACGCGTTTGACCATTCAGTTCAAAAGATACTGTCCGCATACCGTCAAAGTCGGGCTCTGAAACAAACAACATCTTAATGATAATGGACTTACCATTGTCTATTTGTACCAGGGTTTCTTCATCTTGTTTAAGACCATAGAAAAAACCCAAAGTAGGGAGGTACCAAACCTCGCCGTATACTTGTTTATAGGCAAAATAGTCTTCAAAAACCTTGGGGTAGAGCTGATGGCTTAAAAAGTCTAAAAAATCTGTGTGTTCAGTGAATTTTTGCTGAAACCGTTCAAATCCTAAATTAAAATCAATGGGCTCCAGATGCTTATTGGGCCGGTCGGTTATGGCCTTTTCTCCTTTTAATATTATCTTTTGCAGGTCTTTGGGAAATCCGCCAAAAGGCTGCCCCAAATTTCCTTTGAAGAATCCAATAACAGAGTCTGGAAACGATAGCCCTCGTTCTGGATCCATAATGTCATCAATGGTCAGATGATTGGAAGTCATGTACAGTGCCATGTCACCCACGACTTTGGAGGAAGGTGTCACCTTAATAATGTCGCCAAACAACTGATTTACGGTATGGTAGTTCTTCTTAATTTGTTCAAACTGGCCCTCTAAACCTAAGGCAACAGCTTGAGGGCGAAGATTAGAATATTGTCCTCCCGGAATTTCATGTTCATACACTTGGGCAGTGCCGGCCTTCAAACCTGATTCGAAAGGATAGTAAAACTCCCTGACGTCTTCCCAGTAGTTAGCGTATTCGTTCAATTTGGTAAGATCCATGGATTGCTCCCGGGGATGATTTTCCAGAGAAGCCACCATTGAATTTAAATTTGGTTGAGAAGTCAATCCAGACATAGAGCTCAGCGCCAGGTCTATTACGTCCACTCCTGCTTCAATCGCTTTGAAGTAGGTTGCTGCTTGTATGGAGGAGGTATCATGGGTATGTAGATGAATAGGAAGATCAGTGGCTTTTTTTAGTTCTGAGATCAACAATTCCGCTGCCATAGGTTTTAGCAAACCTGCCATGTCTTTAATCGCCAGTATATGGATCCCCTCATCTTCCAGCTGTCGGGCCATATCCAGGTAATATTGAAGGGTATACTTCTTGTTGTCCGGGCTAGTCAAATCCCCGGTATAGCAAATACAAGCCTCGGCCAATGCCTCTGTTCGTTCGCGAACAGCCCGTATGCTCACTTTCATGGCCTCAACCCAATTCAGCGAATCAAAGATCCTAAATATATCGATTCCGGATTCAGAGCTCTTTTCAATAAATTGTTCTATCAAATTGTCTGGGTAGGCTTTATAGCCCACTGCATTGGAGCCTCTCAATAACATCTGTAGTAACAGATTTGGCATGGCCGGTCTGAGAAGCTGTAGTCGTTTCCAGGGGCTCTCATGCAGGAAGCGCATACAAACATCAAAAGTAGCCCCACCCCACACTTCCATAGAAAATATCTCAGGATGATTCTTTGCGAACCCTTCTGCTACATTGAGCATATCTACCGTACGTACCCGGGTTGCCAGCAATGACTGGTGAGCGTCCCTGAAAGTAGTATCCGTAATCTGCACGGCTTTGGAGTCTTTGAGCCATTGTATAAACCCTTCCCTGCCAAGTTTCTTCAACCGGTCCCTGGTGCCTTCAGGGTATTTTCCATACCGATCAAATGAGGGCACACCAGGAGTACGGAATTCTCGCTCAGCGTCCAGGTGTTTTACATCAGGATTGCCATTTACGATTACATTAGCCAAATATCGCAGTGTTTTTGTGCCTCTGTCCAGTTTTCTGGGTATTCTAAAGAGTTCCGGATGTTTGTCGATAAACTTGACCGTAGCTTCGCCCCTGTAAAAAGTCGGGTGGGAGATTACATTTTCTAAAAACCCAATATTGGTTTTCACACCCCTGATCCTAAATTCTCTCAGGGTCCGGTGCAGGCGATAAGATGCTCCTTTCAAAGTGCGGCCCCAGGCGGATACTTTTACCAGCATGGAATCAAAAAACGGTGAAATTCTCACACCGGGATAACTGCTTCCTTCGTCCAGACGGATGCCGAATCCTCCGGCATTTCTGTAGGCGATAATAGTCCCATAGTCGGGCTGGAAATTATTCATTGGATCTTCAGTAGTGATCCGGCATTGTATGGCATAACCGTTACACTGAATGTCCTCCTGACTGTTGATATAAATGCGCGGGTCATCCAGGGGATAGCCTTTGGCGATTAGGATTTGGGACCGTACAATATCAATTCCGGTGACTTCTTCGGTTATGGTGTGCTCAACCTGGATTCTGGGGTTAACCTCTATGAAGAAAATTTGCTCATTCTTATCCACCAGAAACTCCACCGTGCCCACATTGTTGTAGTTGACGAACCCAGTGATTTTCAGGGCATAATTATAAAGTTTTTCTTTGGTGCTGTTTTTAATAGTAGGGCAGGGGGCAATTTCCACCACTTTTTGGAAACGTCGTTGTACCGAGCAGTCCCTTTCATATAAATGCACCAGGTGGCCATAGTTATCTCCCATGATCTGGACCTCAATATGTTTGGGAGAATCAATATACTTCTCAAGAAATATGGTGTCATCGCCAAAGGCATTTAAAGCTTCAGCACGCGCTTCGTGAAATCCTTTAATGAGTTCCTTTTGATTCTGGACTACCCGCATGCCTCTACCGCCGCCACCGGATGCCGCCTTGATCATAACCGGATAACCAATACGCTGGGCCTCTGTAATGGCGATCTTGTCAGAGTCCAGGTCTACGTTGTTGTCTTCAATTACAGGAATGCCAGTCTTTATGGCTATTTCTTTGGCTGCAACCTTGTCGCCCAGCTGCTCCATTACTTTTGCATTCGGCCCCACAAAAATGATCCCCTCCTCGGCACACCTTCTGGAAAAAGTCACGTTTTCAGAGAGGAAACCATAACCAGGATGGATGGCATCTACCTGGTGAAGTTTGGCCAGCCCAATAATTTCTTCAATATCCAGGTAAGGCTTTAAAGGGTCATCGTTGGCACCGATCTGATAGGCTTCATCAGCCTTATATCGATGCAGGGAATAGCGGTCTTCAAAGGTATAGATGGCAACCGTAGGAATATTTAGCTCCGAGGCCGCTCTTAACAGCCTGATGGCAATCTCACCACGATTTGCCACTAATATTTTATCTAACTTCTTTAAATCCATTCCGCTTTAGAGGGTATTTGCTGACCAGCGAAATTAGATAATTTATACCCAAAGCTGCAACCACCTGCCGGAAATTTTAGCAGCTATATAATTTGAAGCAGCTTTCCTTAGCTTCAAGCTACGGAAGATATTCCGTGCAGTTTACTGGTTCGTAGTCGCAGACTACGAACAGCTGCTTCAGACTACGAACAGCTGCTACCAACAACCGTTTTCAGCTACGGAAGTAAAAGAACTGCCATTGTAAATTGTAAAATCGATCGCTGCTTATTAAATTGTGTGCCCTTTCTTTGGATATTTCATCGGTAAGCCGGTAATAAAAAGTATCAGAGGGAAAAATGAGAAATTAAACCTGGATACAAGTAGCCTTGTTCTATAAAAATAAACCCGCCTACACTGGCGGGTTTATTTTTATAGACCTGGAATATGTGTTTGGAAAATTTTATTTAGTCATGGCCATCAACAAGTCGTGCGGAGTGATAATATGTACCTGGTTTTGTTCATCTCTCACCAATAATGCCTTGTTGTCTTTGTTGATAAGGGAACTTAGAACATCCAGGGTATTGTCCATTGCTA
>QIEB01000118.1 GCA_003229495.1 Flammeovirgaceae bacterium | reverse complement strand
CCATCACCACTGCTCCTTATCAACCAATTCCCTGGGTGGTGGGAATCGACGTGAATAACATGGTGCCAGGCTCACCCGCATTTAGGGTAAATAACCAGGGCCTTATCACAGTGACTCCGGATTCCAGAGGACTATTTGTGTTTGCCTTGAATGTTGAAGAATTCCGGAATGGCGTGAAGATTGGCGAGGTGCGGCGGGACTTCCAAATGCTGGTAATAGATGGTTGTGACTTTAGCAGTCCCCCTCAGGTATTTGTAACTAAAAGTGGCAGTAAGAAAGTTCTGCAAGCGGATGACACCCTGCGATTTAGCTATGATGAGGCAAAATGTCTCGATCTATTTGTTACTGATCAGGACCCCAACGAAGTGATCACTTTTAGAGCCATCCCTGTGAATTTTGCGGGGCAGTTGGCAGATGTATTCGAATTTCCTACTGGAATCACCCGTAACTTTGAAGACACACTCAAAGTGGAAGTTTGCTTGCCAGATTGCCCGCCGGATAAATCTGGTCTGATGATCGTTGACTTACTTGCCATGGATGATGCATGTGCCGTTCCCTTAATTGACACTACCCGGCTAACCATAGTAATTGAGCCGCCGCCCAACAACAAGCCTGAAATAGAACCCAATCAGGTGACTCATGTGGTTACCAGTGAATCCGAGTTGTACGAATTGATCATCAACAGCTCGGACCTTGACGGAGATGAACTGATTCTCGATATTATTCCCATAGGTTTCAGTCTGGAGGACTATGGCATGTCATTCTCGGATTTGATCAGTAATCCTGGAGCGCTTAGTACTACTTTCGTGTGGGACGCAGATTGTCGCCGGTTTGATTTCTCAGAAAGGAATACCTTCAATTTACTAGTGGTAGTGGATGATGAGGATGACTGCCTTTTCAGTGATCCGGATACACTAGAGTTGAACCTGGTATTTGAGCTACCACCCAATAATAAACCACAAATCACTTTTGAGAATGCTATTGATAATTCCATAAGTGTAGATGTAAACAGTCCAGTAGACCTCAATTTACTGGGATTTGACAGAGACAATGATTCTATTTTTTTGGACCTGTTGGAAGACCAGAGTACCGCCCTACTTTCCGGAGTATCATTTATTCCTGTTTCGGGCAAAGGCAACGTCACCACGAATTTTTCGTGGACGCCTGGTTGTGATGACTTGATGGCTAGTGATGACGGGGTTTTTAATTTCAAATTTTTAGTGCGTGATAATAATTGTTTAAGCAATAAAGCCGATACCATTGAACTGGAGGTAATAATTCAACAGGGGAACTTTAATTTAGATAATATTGAACCAAGCAATGTATTTACTCCATTAAACGGTGACCAATATAACCCGGTGTATTTTGTCAATGACCTGCCACCGGGAAATTGCCAAAATCAGTTTGAAGGCGTTACCATTTACAACCGTTGGGGAAAATTGGTTTTTAAGGATGATCAACTGGACTTCAAATGGGATGGATCGAATGTTGCTCCGGGAATCTATTATTATCTGATAAAATACACACAATCGGAGATAAAAGGTTTCGTTTCGGTGCTTGACTATAGCGACAGACCACAGTAATGAAACCCGGATTATGCACTAGAAATCTATTCCGAGCCTTAACTGGCTACAATCTAGGCACTTGCTCTATTTTTCCTACTCACCATAGCGGCGCTATGTTTCCGTTGCAAAAATCTGCGCGAGCACCTATCTAACAGCCAGTTAAGACTCTCACTACGAAGTCTAATACATAATCCGGGTTAAAACCCCACACCAAAGCGCACACCACTCCGCTGGTGCTTTCCGGAACGCCAGCTGTTATAGTAATCCACTCTTAGGATTTTGAATATGTGCTCAATTCCAATGCCGAATTCCCAATAACTTTTACCTTCTTTTGTGTGTAGATAGTTGATAGCAGTCACTGCCTGAATTTTGGTTTTTCTAAGTAATGGGACCTTATTAAAAACAAATCCATTGAAATGATGTTCATAGTGGCCCTGGTAATATAATTTCCTGGTACTGTAACTATAATAATCCAGCAATTGAAAATTACCGACCTCAAAATGGCCAAATATGGTACGATTACCATTGAAATGCTTGAAGTCGACAAAACTTAAACTATCCTTATTGAGAAAGCCGCCCATTTCCAAGACAAACTGGCCTGCACCAAATAAACCAGCTTTAAAATCATGACTGACTCGTCCAGCCATTTTTTGATAATTGAGATCTGATCCCAAAATATCCGGTAGAGCGGCTCGAAACAACAGCGAAATAGCTGGATAGATGGTTTTAATAACGTATTTGCGATACGGTCTGCGGATATACTTTTGACCGGGTTGCCATTTTAACTCAGCTTCAATTGAGAACACCTGATGTTTCTCAAAAGAGGTATCTCCCAAGTCCTCATTATCCGGAAAATTAGGGGTAAACTCCCGTTCAGGCCCGCCTTTGAAACTGTAATCAGTGGTGTTTTCCAGTGGATTACGTTGGGACCATTCCAATAACCCACTGAAGAAAAGTCCATTGGTTAGTTCGGAGTCATGGCTTATACTAAAATGCAACTTCTCATAGATTTTCAAATAGTTTTTTTCTGCTATCAGGGTATACACAGTATTATCAAATGGTTCCAAAGGGCTGTTCTCATTGAGTTGTTCAACAAAACGTCCCCCGGAAAACCTAACAGAAGCAAATTTAAGAGGATCATAATAGTAGCGAGCGTTAAAACGAGCATTAAACCTTTCATTACTGAAGCCGTAACGAAGTTCGGGCTCCAGTCGGTAGAACTTATAATCGTCAAATATTTTAGTATATCTGAGACTGAAATAAGGGGTCAGCCCTTCTACGGTGTTGTATTGTAACATCTGGATCAGAGGAGGAAGGTGCCACGATCTCTTTTGGTGACTGTTGTTGATGGTTTTCCCTGTAAGAAAGATGTTAACCGGTGTTACTTTGTTGCTCTTTCGGTCCAGGGAATCCTGGTAGGGCTTACTTTCTTTCAACAACTGGAGGCTGTCTTTCAAGCGGTAGTCATAAATCTCTTCTAAGGTTAAAGGCACCGGCCGGGTGATTTTCCAATAAGTACTGTCCTTTTGATTTGATTGTGGTTCTACCCTGACAATTTCATTGTTAAAATATTTTTTATTGAACCCCTGATTAACAGTATAATCCCTATAAACGCCCACGAAATGTCCATGACCTTTAAATCCGAAGGCATTCAATAAGAAATCAAACTGCTGAGTAAGCAGCATCCAAACTTCATCCTCGCCCCCGGCCCCGGTGACAGGCGCCAAAACCTGCCGCACTCTCAGACTGTCCACAAACTCCATCTGGTGCTCTTTGGTAAGTAGAAGGCTCAGGCTGTGTAACCTCCAGGAATCTTCAATAATATAGACATGTCCTGAGAAAGCAGGATCGTGATCTCGCTTGGGGATTACCCTTATTTTATTCAGGGTTTGGTGGTTGTCAACAGTGGTTCCAAGCAATTCATAATCATAGAAAAACATGGCATTTCCTGCAATTGGAGAGACAAAACTACGTTCACTAAGCCCCTCTGAGTAGATAAGATTTTCATAAAAATTGAATAAAATATCGGAAGCCTGGTTAAAACTAAAAGCACGATTATCGCCGCTTACCTTACTGCTAATAACCCGTTCCTTGACTTTGTCAGGTTGTTCAAAACTAAGCTGTGAGACGCTTTCCGATAGGTATACTATCCCAGTGTCTACAGCAACGGGAATTCCGAATATTTTCTCCGGCACCTGGTCAAGTCTTTGCATGCCTTTTATATATACTTCGCAGTGGTAGTCATGGGTTTCTACAAGGTGTTTTTTGCGGTTGGCAATGGCTTTTCGGATAATGGCATAAGCCGGGTCTTCTAATCC
>QIEB01000332.1 GCA_003229495.1 Flammeovirgaceae bacterium | reverse complement strand
TGAGCATTTCACGAAGAATATTGGCCCTGGCTCTGGTGGTATCTTTTTCATTGCGGGTGGCCATGTAACTAGGACACATAGTACCCCCACTAAGAACTGTTTTACGACAATCAGCAGAACCATTGCATTGTTCTGCAGCCTGGACAATCCCACCAAATGGATCGAAATTAAAAACGGTATCAAATGAACGGATAGTTTGATCAGGCTGGTAACGCAGATTTTTATCCATGGGAGGAGCATTGACGATCTTTCCCGGATTGAAAATGTTGTCAGGGTCCCAAATTCTTTTGACCTGCTGCAGTAGTTTATAGTTATGCTCGCCCATCATGTAAGGAATAAACTCTGCCCTGAGTCTTCCATCTCCGTGCTCTCCGCTTAAAGAGCCACGGTATTTTTTTACCAGTTGAGCAATCTCCTCAGCTATCACCCTGAACATCCGCTGTCCCTCAGAATTTTTCAGGTTCAAAATTGGTCTTAGATGTAACTCCCCGGTACCTGCATGGGCGTAATGAACAGAGTACAACCCGTATTTATCCAGTATTTGATTGAATTCAGCTATATACTGAGGCAATTCTTGTACATCTACTGCAGTGTCCTCAATAACCGGAGCAGCTTTAGCTTCACCGGGGATGTTGGCCAACAGACCCAGTCCTGCTTTGCGCAATTGCCAAACGCGAGACATGTCATTCCCTGTAACAATAGGATAATGGTGCCCTAATCCTTCAGCTTTCATTTCAGCGATCATTTGTTCAGCCCGGTCTCGCCAATCAGGTTCAGTATCACCTCTCAATTCTACTACAATAATCACTTTGGGATCACCTTTAACAAAAAACCGGTTTTTCCGTTGCTCAATATTCTCTTTGGTGCAATCAAGAATATAGTGATCAAGCATTTCACTGGCAGAGGGTTGGTACTTCAATGCTATCAGGTTACCCAACAGGCTTTCGTGTATGGAGTCAAAATGCACACATACCAGACAACGTTCCTTTGAAGGGATGGGCACAAGGTTTAACTTGGCTTCTGTTACCATGGCCAAGGTACCTTCCGATCCTGCCAGTAAGCCACATAGATTAAATGGTGCTCCCGATTCCCTAAAGGGATGCTGGTTTAATAACATGTCCAAGGCATAGCCGGTATTGCGCCTGGGAATGGTTGCTTTTGGAAAACCTGATCTTATCTCGTTTTTATTGTTCTCATCAGAGAGCATTGATTTCAAAGAACTGTATATGGAGGCTTCCAGTGGCGAGGAGGTTTCCACCCCCCGGCATTTAGCCACGAACTGCAGGCCGGTCAATGGGCCCAAGGTGGAAACACTACCATCACTGAGTACTACTCTGGCCTCCAGTAGGTGTTCCCGGGTACTCCCATAGACGATTGAGTTGGCCCCACATGAATTGTTGCCGATCATTCCTCCGATCATAGCCCTATTGGCGGTGGCGGTCTCCGGACCAAACATCAATCCAAATTGAGCAAGGTGTTTGTTGAGGTCATCACGCACTACCCCCGGCTGTACGCGAACCCATTTATCTTCAGGGTTAACCTCCAAAATTTTATCGAAATGATTGCTCATATCCACTACAACTCCTCCGCCTACCACCTGTCCAGCCAGGCTTGTTCCAGCAGTTCGGGGAATCAGTGACATCTGGTTATTTCGTGAGAATTTTACCAGCTCAATCAGATCTTGTTCGTCCCTGGGAATGACCACTGCCAATGGCAGCTCCCTGTATGCCGAAGCATCGGTAGCATACAATATTCGCATGGCATGATCTAAGTGAATCTTACCATTAAACGACTGGTTTAGCTGGTTGAATGCCTCCTGCACTTTGTTCATAATAAGGGGTACAAAATTAAACTAAATGTTAGTACGAAACAGATTTACCAACAGAACTAATTAGAAGTATTTTTGCCACCATTTTTGAAAGACCAGCAGACCCCAAATTCTGGCAGGATTGTCCTGCGGGTTACTGCTGTGTAATTTCTTTTTTAGCTGATTTACATATGAAACATCAAAAATGCCCTGATCTTTAAGCAAGTCTTCATTTAGAAGTTCATTCTCAATGACAGTGTTTAGCTCAGTGCGCATCCAGTGCAATAGGGGGACCTCGAACCCTTTCTTGGGTCTGTTATATAACTCCTTAGGCAGGACTTCTTTAAATGAATCCTGCAAAATTCGCTTACGCATTCCAAAGTGAACTTTTGATTCTGTTGGGAGGCTAAAGACGAAATTTACCAGTTCATGGTCCAAAAACGGTACCCTCACCTCCAATCCATGGGCCATACTCATCCAGTCAACTTTACACAGCATGTCATTGGGTAATACCAACTGCATGTCGGTAAAAAGTATATCATTCAAATCAGCATTGGGTCTAAGATGCTTGAGGATTTGCTGGCGCCGACCTACTACAGCTGCTTGGTTTAGATTCAACAAAGATTCACTGCTTAATACATCCAGGGCTTCCTGGCGACCAGCAACCCCGGCCCAAAACCAGTATCTATCAGGCAGAGACAGTGATAAACCACGGGCCATACGATCCAGCTGACGAATCTTGTTACTAATAACATTGTTCCTGGATTTAGGTAAAATGGTTAGTAATGGGGCAAGCACCCTTACCAGGGAGTTACTATAGCCACCGTCCAATGATCGTTGTAGTGCCAGATGTTTATTGTATCCGCCAAACAACTCATCTGCGCCATCGCCGGAAAGGGCAACTGTAACAGATTGACGGGTATATTTGCTCAAAATATAGGTGGGCAATGCAGAGCTATCGGCAAATGGTTCGTCCAAATGTTCCCAGACTTCAAAAAGATGACTATATAATTCCTGGTTATTCAAGCTGTACGCCGTATGCCTGGTACTGAATTTCTTGGCTACCAATTGTGCATAATTTGTCTCATCAAAAAAAGGCTGGTCACTATAACCAATAGAGAAAGTATTTAACTGATCTGTATACCTGCTGGCCAGTGCTACCACTATGGAGCTGTCGATACCCCCACTCAGGAAAGCTCCTAATGGCACATCAGAAACCAATCTTTTTGCCACCGCCTCTTCCATCAACGAGACAATCTTGGTTTTTTGCTGATCATAGGTCAATTTTGAGATTGAATTTTGAGCATGTGGAATCTGGTAATAGCGCTGTGGGAAGACCTCAGTGGAATTGATCTTCAGATATTCCCCCGGGAGCAATTTCTTAACACCTTCAAGCATGGTAAATGGTGCGGGGACATAGTTCAACTCCAGGTATAGGTTCAGGGATTCATGGTCCAATGCTTTAGGAATATTGTAAGCCAGCAGCGACCTCATTTCAGAAGCAAAAACGAGCTTGTCGTTATCGTGATAGTATAATAATGGATTGATTCCAAACCGGTCCCGGGCCAAAATTAATTCATTCTCCGTTCGATCGAAAATAGCAAATGAAAAACAACCATTTAGTTGTTCCAGGCACTCAACACCGCGATGAATATACAGGTTAAGCAATACCTCGGTATCAGATTCAGATTGAAAATCCACACCCCTTTTTTGTAACTGCTGACGAAGCTCTTTGTAGTTATAAATCTCTCCATTGTATACAATTCTGTAACGGCCACTGGAATCGGACATGGGTTGGTGTCCCTGAGGTGAGAGATCAATTACTGACAGGCGCCGATGACCTAAACCGACATGTTCGTCAATAAAAGTGTTTTGATAATCAGGTCCCCGATGTTTTAGTAAAACAGTGGATTGTGCAAGGTGGATCATATGCATTCGTCCGATTTCGTTAAATGCCATAATCCCGGTGATCCCGCACATAGTAGCTGTGTTAAGTGGATGCTAAAATAGTATTTATGCCATAAAAATGTACAAATCGTCTTATATTTGAAATTGCAGGACCATTTTTTACGTTTTA
>QIEB01000523.1 GCA_003229495.1 Flammeovirgaceae bacterium | reverse complement strand
TGAGCATTTCACGAAGAATATTGGCCCTGGCTCTGGTGGTATCTTTTTCATTGCGGGTGGCCATGTAACTAGGACACATAGTACCCCCACTTACCACGGTTTTACGACAATCAGCGGAACCATTACATTGTTCTGCAGCCTGGACAATCCCACCAAATGGCTCGAAATTAAAAACGGTATCAAATGAAGGGATAGTTTGATCAGGTTGGTAGCGCAGATTTTTATCCATGGGAAGAGCATTCACGATCTTACCAGGATTAAAGATGTTGCCAGGGTCCCAAATTCTTTTGACCTGCTGTAGTAGTTTATAGTTATGCTCGCCTAACATGTAAGGAATAAACTCTGCCCTGAGCCTCCCATCTCCATGCTCCCCGCTTAAGGAGCCCCGATACTTCTTAACAAGTTGAGCAATCTCCTCAGCTATCACCCTGAACATCCGCTGTCCCTCAGAGCTTTTAAGATTTAAGATGGGCCTGAGATGTAACTCCCCGGTACCCGCATGGGCATAATGAACAGAGTACAACCCGTATTTTTCCAGTATTTGATTGAATTCAGCTATATACTGAGGCAATTCTTTCACATCTACCGCAGTGTCCTCAATAACCGGAGCAGCTTTAGCTTCACCGGGGATGTTGGCCAACAGGCCCAGTCCTGCTTTGCGTAGTTGCCAAACTTGAGACATGTCATTCCCTGTAACCACTGGATAATGGTGTCCTAATCCTTCAGCTTTCATTTCAGCTATCATTTGTTCAGCCCGGTCTCGCCAATCAGGTTCAGTATCACCTCGCAATTCTACTACAATAATCACCTTGGGATCACCTTTGACAAAAAACCGGTTTTTCCGTTGCTCAATATTCTCTTTGGTGCAATCAAGAATATAGTGATCGATCATTTCACTGGCAGAGGGCTGGTACTTCAAAGCCACCAGATTTCCCAGCAGGCTTTCGTGGATGGAGTCAAAATGCACACACACCAGACAACATTCCTTTGAAGGTATGGGCACAAGGTTTAACTTGGCTTCGGTGACCATGGCCAAGGTACCTTCCGATCCTGCCAATAAGCCGCATAGATTAAATGGTTCTCCCGATTCCTTAAAGGGATGCTGGTTTAATAACATGTCCAATGCATAGCCTGTATTGCGCCTGGGAATGGTTGCTTTTGGAAACCCCGATCTTATCTCGTTTTTATTGTTCTCATCAGAGAGCATTGATTTCAAAGAACTGTATATGGAGGTTTCCAGTGGCGAGGAGGTTTCCACCCCCCGGCATTTAGCCACTAACTGCAGGTCTGTCAATGGACCCAAGGTGGAGACACTACCATCACTGAGTACTACTCTGGCCTCCAGCAGGTGTTCCCGGGTACTCCCATAGACGATTGAGTTGGCCCCACATGAATTGTTGCCGATCATTCCTCCGATCATAGCCCTATTAGCGGTGGCGGTCTCCGGACCAAACATCAATCCAAATTGAGCAAGGTGTTTGTTGAGGTCATCACGCACTACCCCCGGTTGTACGCGAACCCATTTATTTTCAGGGTTAACCTCCAAAACCTTATCGAAATGATTGCTCATATCCACCACAATTCCTCCGCCTACTACCTGTCCGGCCAGGCTTGTTCCAGCAGTGCGGGGTATTAGTGACACCTGATTATTTCGTGAGAATTTTACCAGCTCAATCAGATCTTGTTCGTCCATGGGAATGACCACTGCCAACGGCAGCTCCCTGTATGCCGAAGCATCGGTAGCATACAATATTCGCATGGCATGATCTAAGTGAATCTTACCACTAAACAACTGGTTTAGCTGGTTGAATGGCTCCTGCACATTGTTCATAATAAGGGGTACGAAATTAAATTAAATGTAAGTATGAAACAGATTTACCATCAGAACTAATTAGAAGTATTTTTGCCACCATTTTTGAAAGACCAGCAGGCCCCAAATTCTGGCTGGATTGTCCTGCGGGTTACTGCTATGTAATTTCTTTTTTAGCTGATTTACATACGAAACATCAAAAATACCCTGATCCTTTAGCAAGTCTTCATTTAGAAGTTCATTCTCAATTACACCGTTTAGCTCAGTGCGCATCCAATGCAATAAAGGGACCTCGAACCCTTTCTTAGGTCTGTTATATAACTCCTTAGGGAGGACATCTTTAAATGAATCCTGTAAAATACGCTTACGCATTCCTAAGTGAACTTTTGATTCCGGCGTGAGGCTAAAGACGAAATTTACCAGTTCATGGTCCAAAAACGGCACCCTCACCTCCAATCCATGGGCCATACTCATCCAGTCAACCTTACACAACATATCATTGGGTAACACCAACTGCATATCGGTGAAAAGTATATCATTTAAATCAGTATTGGGTGTAAGATGCTTGAGTATCTGCTGTCGCCGACCTACTACAGCTGCTTGGTTTAGATTCAACAAAGATTCACTGTTTAATAGCGCCAGGGCTTCCTGGCGACTAGCAACCCCAGCCCAAAACCAGTATCTATCAGGCAGAGACAATGATAAACCACGGGCCATACGATCCAGCTGACGAATTTTATTACTGATAACATTGTTCCTGGATTTAGGTAAAATGGTCAGTAATGGGGCAAGTACCTTTACCAGGGAGTTACTGTAGCCATGGTCCAATGATCGTTGCAATGCCAGATGTTTATTGTATCCACCAAACAATTCATCTGCTCCATCGCCGGAAAGGGCCACTGTAACTGATTGACGGGTATATTTGCTCAAAATATAGGTGGGCAATGCAGAGCTATCGGCAAATGGTTCGTCCAAATGCTCCCAGACTTCAAAAAGATGACTATATAATTCCTGGTTTTTCAAGTTGTATACCGTATGCCTGGTACTGAATTTATTCGCCACCAATTGTGCATAATTTGTCTCATCAAAAAAAGGCTGGTCACTATAACCAATAGAGAATGTATTTAACTGATCTGTATACCTGCTGGCCAGTGCTACCACTATGGAGCTGTCGATACCTCCACTGAGGAAAGCCCCTAATGGCACGTCAGAAACCAATCTTTTGGCCACTGCCTCTTCCATCAACGAGACTATCTTGGTTTTTTGCTGATCATAGGTCAACTTTGAGATTGAATTCGGAGCCTGTGGAATCTGGTAATAGCGCTGTGGGAAGACCTCAGTGGAATTGATTTTCAGGTATTCACCCGGGAGCAATTTCTTAACACCTTCAAGCATGGTAAATGGTGCGGGGACATAGTTCAACTCCAGGTAAAGGTTCAGAGATTCATAGTCTAATGCTTTAGGAATATTGTAAGCCAGCAACGACCTCATCTCAGAAGCAAAAACGAACTTATCGTTATCGTGATAGTATAATAGTGGATTGATTCCGAACCGGTCCCGGGCCAAAAATAATTCATTCTCTGTACGATCGAAAATAGCAAATGAAAAACAACCATTTAGTTGTTCCAGGCACTCAACACCTTGATGAATATACAGGTTAAGCAATACCTCGGTATCAGATTCAGAACGAAAATCCACTCCCCAATTTTGTAACTGCTGACGAAGCTCTTTATAGTTGTAAATCTCTCCGTTGTATACAATTCTGTAACGGCCACTGGAATCGGACATGGGTTGATGTCCCTGAGGTGAGAGATCAATTACTGACAGGCGTCGATGACCTAAACCGACTCGTTCGTCAATAAAAGTGTTTTGATAATCGGGTCCCCGATGTTTTAGTAAATCAGTGGATTGTGCAAGGTGGATCATATGCATTCGGCCGATTTCATTAAATGCCATAATCCCCGTGATCCCGCACATAGTAGTTGTGTTAAGTGGATGCTAAAATAGTATTTATGCCATAAAAATGTACAAATCGTCTTATATTTGAAATTGCAGGACCATTTTTTACGTTTTA
>QIEB01000042.1 GCA_003229495.1 Flammeovirgaceae bacterium | reverse complement strand
GACCAGATACTAAAAAATGCCAGTAGTTGCCGATTTCATAAAACAATTGCAAAGCTATGAAGAATACGCTTTTTCCTGGGAAGAGTTGCTTCAGCTATAATGACTGCCGGGGTTTAAATGCTCCTCCTCTTGGACTCGAACCAAGGATCTACTGATTAACAGTCAGACGCTCTAACCAACTGAGCTAAGGAGGAGTGTAAGTTGCTAAAGCAACTTAAATTACGAACATCGAACAAGCCTGCCTACCGTCAGGGAACGCCGAATTCTCAAGTTTCTTGCTAATGAACGATCAATACCTTTGTGGATCCTTTTACTCCATTAGGACAGAATTTATTCATCTGCCACCAATTCCTGAGCCGCCAGCACCAGAAACATGTAGTTGGTTGCCCCTCCTCCCATTACATATTCGGTCTGTTGCCAAAGATAGGGCCATGTCTTTAGTTCAGGCAGATCCGGTCGGATAAGAGCAGTACCGGAGGCAGATCCCCCAGGAATAAAGGACCAGTCATCACGGTTTACGCCGTAAGCTACCAACAATGATTCTGCTCCCACACCCGAGACAAAGGACGCTGTATTTATCCCTGGATGAACTCCAAGAACGAAGTTTAATGAATTCAACACACCATCGGCCGAGAATATTTCGGGAAAACCTTTGTGCAAAAAGTATTGATTCACTCCAAAACTTTGAATACCCCAGCCCGCACCCCACACTCGGGGCTTATATCTTACCCCATAAGGAGTCTCGTTCATTTGCTCAGTGACCTGTTTAGCATAAACATGCAATGCGGTACGAACCTCAGTCATAAATCCTTCATCATCGATTTTCGCTACAATCCTAGCCAACACCGGGGCAATTATGCTAATATCCTTAAGAATTTGCTCCTTCCGGGACAAGATGAATCTTCTGTATTTATCATCACCAGTAGACAAATAAAGCTCGGCCGCTGCATCGATCAAGCCTAAGTTCTCGGTATCCCGATACATTTCCCACAAGTTTTGTGCTATTTGAAGGGATTCGTTGGCCAAACTTTCCCGATACCCCTTTAGACTCCGGTAGGCGGTGGCAAGGCAGGCAGATACGAACAGCGCCCTTTGAGGATTCTCCTCGGTAAAGACCCACCGGTCATCCATTATGCCCGAATGTCCGACATCAACCTGGCTAGAATCAAGATGCGGGTTAAATACCAGGTTGTCGGTCATTGTGGAACCGTCGCCCAACATAGAATACTGGCGTCCGGTTGGGCATATTATTCCCCGATAGAGCCGCCCTAGTGCTTTATAGCCACCGTTTATTGTAAGAACGCCATGTTCAATTTGCTGCAAAATATCAGGCTGACCATCGGGACGATGAATCTCAACCATCTTGCTCGCCTGATCAATTGTGGTCTCATCATAATCATCTCCAAAAAGCTCCCAAGCATAAGCCAACATCCTTACGGTATTTGCTTGTGACTCCACCCTCAGGTCGTAATCGCCCGCATCGTGCCAACCACCGATATTCAATCCGGGAACAGGATCGGCAGGTTTATATTGTGTTAATGTAGATGGACCTTGCCTGTAGCCGTCAAAATGAAAATGGGAAACCGGTGCCATTAAAGCGTCATCCTCATGACACAGGCCATGCCAAACTTTGACTCGGTCGTTAACCCTCATGTGACACATTTGTACTGGGAGGTAATACTCTAGGGTAGGCTGCCAAACATGCCGTTCAAACACTGACTCATGAATCATAAATGGATTTGACAAGGATTCACCGTATTTAAGTTTGTACATTCCCGGTTTTTGAACCTCGGAAAAATCGAATCGAGCATAATGGTATCTTAGAAAATCTCCCCAGGTTTTCGGCTTTTCCTTTTTTACCGGATCGTAGCCACCCGTTTCGTTTATCCTTAGAAGGGACATTTCACCCAAAGTGGTTCCATTCTTGTCCAGTTCAATTACAGCTACTTTCTTTTGGTTGGGATGATAACCTACCTGGGAAACCTGGATAACCGGCTCATATTCATAGTCAGACCTTATGCTGGGCGAAATCAGCCATTCGATAGCATTTTCGGTCACTCCGGCTCGTAACGGAGAATTGATTATGAACCATCCAGCATTTCTTCGGCCCCGTCCATCCAGCAATGTCAACTCGTTATGGAGAGATTCAAACACAATCATTTGGTCTTCATAATCCGGCAATACCACCAGTTTGTGGCCCCTAGCCAGCGGTTTGATTTCAACTTCTCCATCTTTGTTGTAAAACACCGGCCCGTTCGCCTGCCGGGGAAAAATGCCTGGTGTTTGATCCATGTAATAGGTTTTATCAAAAAAATGGCCGGGAAACAACTCCATGCTGAAACCCAATTTGTCTACCCACTTTTCGGGAACGGGTTGGTCCAGGTCCACGGAAATTCGTACCGCATTACCTTCTGCTTTTACTTTTACCGTGATTTTTATAAAAAGTTCAGGATAGGAGTTGCCCAGATCCCGTTGTTTGTTTCTGGTTGAATCAGGATAACCCACTTCCACTCGGATTTCATGGCTATCACGATTAATTAATCTTTCTCCGTGATCCGGATATGGTCTTTCAGAGGGAGCCAATCTGATATCTCCATTAGCCGTCACCCGTATCCCGTTTTGGATGATGGTGATCCCACCCTGACGGCCTTCCGGATAGTAATCGTGATACACCATAACATTGAATCCGGGCATTTCAAAATATTCTTGATCGTTGATCAATAAGCCTGAATCATTTTGAGCGTTCCCAATTAAAGAGAACCCAATAAGTAGGAACAAACTACTGAATCGTTTAATTAATGCACTTCGTTCTTTCATAGTGTGTCAATAAAGTTGTTATTTATTCCTTCCTCAATCTAATTGATTGATTTTAGAGGTTGCTCAATACAATATAGATATATAGACCTGTTCATCCTATAATATGATAAGCTTCTCGTCCACGAGGTGCTGAACTTAAAAAATTTCGAATGCCAACGTTTTAAGTTAAACGGGTCTGATTTTATACACTTTCCCACAAAGGGCGTGTTATTTACACCATTCTTTAATTATAGATCAGGGTTGGATAATAGCACAATAGTTGAAGTAAGAAGATTTTTGGAAATGCAGTAAATAGTCCCTCTATATTCAAGTATAGTTTATCCTTTGAGTAGGCGGTTGTATTGTACGCTGTTTTAATTTGTATGTTCGGAACATACATAGTATATTTGCATACATGGAAAAGAAAGTATTACATAATGTCATACAAAAACTAAACGAAATACCGACATTGAAAGCTAAGGTATTAAAGGAGAAAGTACGCCTTAATGGTCGTACAATTGACGCAAAGATCAGAATAGAAAGGAATAACTATAAACATAATTGGAATGCGGAAGTGAAACGTAAAATAGTTCCAGCAACAATTCCTCAGATAATACATCAACTAAAAGATATAGGTCAAACGATATTATTTGCAGATTATATAACAACTAAAGCGAAAAAGATCTTAAAGGAAAATAACATTGCTTATGCTGATACTGTTGGAAATGCATTCATAAATGAAAAACAGTTATATATATATATTGAGGCCAATAAAAGCAATAGAACCAAACTTCCTACGACAAATCGTGCCTTCAATAAAACTGGATTAAAAGTAGTGTTCCAATTGTTGATCCACCCAGAGTATGTCAATAAACCCTTTCGATTTTTAGGAGAACGGGCTCAAGTAGCAATTGATACAGTGGGTAAAGTATTTAGGGACTTGAAAAGGGAAAAATATTTGATTCCAATTGACGACAAACACTATAAATGGAATAAGCGAGAAGAATTAGTCATAAAGTGGGTAGATGGTTATAACAGAAATTTAAGACCATATCTAAAACAAAAAATATATAAACCATTAGACAAAAA
>QIEB01000540.1 GCA_003229495.1 Flammeovirgaceae bacterium | reverse complement strand
AAACCTTCCAAACACCTGAAGTTGAAATTACTTCATAGATTTCACCCTGAATTACGGGTGCAGTCTGAAACTCAATCTTCCAGGCTTGCTCCTTGAGAAAACTAATTGCTCCTCCATTTTCATTGTCAGCACCATGGGCTTTTATTGCTTCTTCTATTGAAGCAAATACCTGCACATTGTTTAACACGATTCTGTCGGTCAGTGATGTTGCTATTACTTCAAAGACCAGTTGATACAAACCTGCTTCTTTTGGTTTCAACCATGGCTTGAAGATGCCGGGAGAAGAAGGTGCATCAACTTTATGGTGGACATCTTTCTCACCTTTAATTAGACTTACTGTCACACTTCCATCTTTTACAGGTTGGTGATTTTCCATTATGGTAAAGTGGGCTGCAAACTGACTTGAATTACCAACAATCAATGCGGGATATTCAACAAATAATTCTGTCTTACCGGTCCAAATAGTGGTATCCACTGTTGGTATTTCCTTAAGGTCGCCTTGTTCAATATTGGAATTTTTAGTAGTACATGATGCTAACCATAGCATAATAAGTATGATAGGAATATTTATGCTTGCGCACCATGGCACTCCTGCATACAAGTGTGGAATTTTCATGTTCTTCAATGTTTATAATTGATGTTTTAATATTTCAGCCTTAAGCTGGTTCAGTTGATTTTCCATTTGCAGCATGCTGTCAAAAGCCTTTCGATA
Organism: Flammeovirgaceae bacterium; assembly: GCA_003229495.1. Classification (GTDB taxonomy): domain Bacteria; phylum Bacteroidota; class Bacteroidia; order Cytophagales; family Cyclobacteriaceae; genus SZUA-3. The sequence continues at coordinate 3,663 of QIEB01000540.1, read as the reverse complement.
AAACTGCAATTCAAGATAATACTCCATGAATGAAATTTCTCCAAGTTCATAGGCATTGAGCAATAGAGCCTCACTATTCAAACCACCAAGAGAACTTTGATATTCTTGGAATTTGCTTAGCAGGATTTGGTATTCATTGTATTGTTTCTGAAAGTCAGCATGAGCATACAAGAACTGCGCACTAGAGTAGGATTGTTGATACCTATAACGAGCTTCCGCAGCTTTGACCTTATTTTTATTGCTCCACATCGGAAAAGACAAACCACCATAAACTCCAGAATAGCTGGAACCTGAAATACCCTGGGTATTAAATCCAGCAGTCAGATTTGGTAGCAAATTGTTTTTCGATAGTTTTATTTGCTGAAGGGCAACTTCTTCCTGTTGTTTCAGGATTTTAATAGTCGGATCAGCCAATAGTCTATGTTGCCATAGGCTGTCCATAGATGCAAGGATCAGCTTATCCCCAAAATCAGGTTGACCAAAAAAGATTTCAATTCCGCCGTTCAGATTTTGTAGGAGAAGCAAAATATTTTGCCTGTCAGTCTCTATTTGTGCTTCCTTGAATTGCTCCTGCATCCAGGCAATTTTGGCTTTATTGAAATCCAATACACCGACCTGCTCTTTTTCAAACAATTCATGCACCTGATCGACGACTTTCTTTGCCTGTACTACCCTTGTTTGCTCAACAGCCATTCTCTTATTTAGAAAGACTAGTTCCAAAATAGACTTTTTTGCAGTTAGTAACACCGTCTGCCTCTTGGCTATATACTCCAACTCAATTTGTCCTTGCTGCTTAGCTATTAAGGCATTACGAATACCATACACAGTCGGAAACTCAAACGATTGGGAAATTTCCAATTCTGAATAATCACCTGTAATATGGTTTCCAAAGGGCAGATAATAAGCCTTTGCCTGTGGGTCGGGGAGATTATTTCCAGCTTTTAACTCAAACTGTTTATTTTCTACCAAATATGTATAAGCTTGAATCTCCTTATTATTTTGTTCGATCTCACGCAGTAGCCTGTCTATGTCATTGGTTTGGGCATGCACCACTAACGACATCAGGAATGCGCGGAAAGCGAATACTATTTTTGTATACATGGAAAATAATTTTAGGATGAATCGATAGAGTTCAACGGAGATGCCGCTGAAAAACCATACAGGCGGTTGCCTCAATGGTTGTTTATCCTAAGGAAGGAGGACCTCTTAGCGAAGAGGCAGATAAGTAATTGTGATAGAAATAGTCAGGAGGATGTTGCCTACATATTGTTTTTTCTGGTTCACTATTAGTGATTGACAATTCTTGGGCTACATATATAGTAAATACCGGAGTATGATTAACTGCGACAAACGGTTTTGCATTGGTCTTGCCTATTGGAATATTTTCGGCATGAACACCATGTGAATGACTTACGAGAAGGAAATCAATGAAATCAACATCTCCTTCAGCCTTTTGATGATGTTCTTTTTCATGGCTGTGGAGTTGTTGTTCCGTCTGACCAATGGAATCCTCTAACCCATTATGCTGATGATGCACATGGGGCAGCGCCTGATGTAACACGAGCATACTGAATATGCTCAAAAAGAACAGAGATGTAGTCTTTTTGTACCTGTGCATTATCGACAAAGGAAGAATAATTTAGTCCACAATCAAAATTTTGGCTGGTATAAAAGGAAATTCCTTTGCATTGGTCTTTGTAAAGGGAAAATAGACTAGTTTTTGACACTCCTGGCTCCGTAATTGCCTTCAATACTTGTTACTGTTGAAGGTGAAAATGAGAGTTAACAATCTCACATATCTTATTAAGATATCATTGCTAATACTATTGCTGTTTCTAGCTAAAGCTTGTGAAACGGTCAAAGAAGCAAGTGGTCCGGATGTGGGCCATGCACCATTATTGCTGCTGATCTCAATCGACGGTTTTGCCTATGACTACTTTGACAAGGCGGAAACACCAACTTTAGACAGCCTGATTGACGTCGGGGTAAAAGCGGAGGCGCTTATACCGGTTTTTCCATCAAAGACTTTCCCAAATCACTATACCCAGGTGACCGGTCTTTACCCGGAGAATCATGGAATAATCTCTAATCGCATGTTCGATCCTGGTTTTAACCAATATTTTACCATTGGTTCAGAAAGTAGTTCCACCGGAGACGGTAAATGGTACCAGGGGGAACCTATATGGGTAACTGCCCGGACCCAGGGGATGACTACTGCCACCATGTTCTGGCCGGGTTCTGATGCCGAAATAAAAGGGATCAGGCCCAATTATTACTACCCGTACAATGGGGCGGTTTCACCAGATGACCGCATCGAGCAGGTTTTGATGTGGATGAAAATGGGAACCTCCCGGCCACAACTGATCACCTTGTATTTTGAGCAAGTAGATCGGGTCGGGCATCTTCACGGTCCCAATTCCCCGGCAGTCGAGTCAGCCATCAGCGCCATTGACGGCTATCTGGAAAAACTAATGAAATCCATTGCCCTACTGGGTTTTGCAAATAAGGTAAATGTTATGATAGTATCTGATCACGGTATGGCTGCTCAAAGTCGTGAAAAAGTAATTTTTTTGGATGACTACATAGACCTGGCTATGGTAGAAGTAGTTAATTGGTCACCAGTGGCTGAACTTATTCCAGTATCCGGAAAGGAGGCCCAGCTATACCGTCAGTTGCTTGAGGTTCACCCTCATTTAAAGGTATATCGCAAGGGTGCGTTGCCGGAAAGATGGCACTTTAATTATCATCCCCGTATCACTCCCATAGTTGCGGTAGCCGATGCAGGATGGTCCATCGGATCCAGAATATACTTTGAGGCACATCCAAAAGCTTACAAAGGTGGAACTCATGGCTATGATCCGGCAGTACCGGCGATGCAGGGGATTTTCATAGCATTGGGACCATCATTTCAGTCCGGAGTGGAAACCAGTGCCGTAGAAGCCGTTCATTTGTATGAGTTGATGTGCGCTGTACTGGGGCTTATTCCAGCAGAAAATGACGGCAGGTTGGATGTGTGGAGCAGTGTATTGAATTGAATTTGCGTGGTTCGGATGGATGGGCAAAATTTGTGTAGTACAATATCTGGCGAAAGTGTTCAGAAAGTCCAAATGGACCCCCTTGGAGACTCCTTCGGAGGTCACTTGCGCCGTTTATCCAAAGGTCCAAAAGACTCCCTCGAAGGGTCATTTTTGACATTGAATGTCTGTCATTTAGTATGCAAAAACACCCGGTCGTTCCCACTTAATCTGGATTGCTGATTTTCTTCAATTCCATGATCAGTATAACTGGCCTTAAGCACATAAACGCCCTTGATTGCTCCAGATCGGGTAGGGAAGGAACCATTGATACCCGTGTATATTGTGCTATTGTCGTTTCCTCCATTTGCTATGATCCATTGAACTGCCTGTCGGGCATCTGGTTCTGTAAGGTAAACTTGAGCAGGCATAATGGCGTTTGCCCAATTTTCAGAAGACCCTTCTAACACACTGATAACCAGTTTATCGATGTCGTGTTGAAGGTACTTTTTAGCAATCTTGTAAAAAGATGGACCTACAAATGCTGTTTTCGAATTATGACAATTGAAACACCCGCTTTCCTTGATTATCTGCAAACCCATGGTGTCTACCCTGGGGTTTGCTGGGCTTTCGGAATTGAGCATTTCTT
>QIEB01000444.1 GCA_003229495.1 Flammeovirgaceae bacterium | reverse complement strand
CCGAGATTGCGCTCCTGGGAGTACTTTCGCTGCGTATGGGAGGCAAGAAAATTTACTGGGATGCTGAGAATATGAAAGCAACGGGACTGCCAGAGGCAGATCAGTTTATTAGAGAAGCTGTAAGGGAAGGTTGGGAAATGGGATGATATTGGTTACACCCAACATCGAACAAGCCTGCCTGCCATGCTGTCGGCAGTCCGTCTGCCGCAGGCAGGTAAACCGGACAGGCAAGGAATAAGGAACGCACAGGCATATATGTCACATTAATTCTATGAGAGACAAATTTCTTCTATACGGCGCTACCGGGTTTGTTGGAGAGGCTACCGCGCGGATAGCTATTCAGTCCGGCCTCATACCTATTCTTGGTGGACGTAACAGGACCAGACTGAAGAATCTGGCCACTGAACTGGGTGTCGACTATAGCGTTTTTGAGCTTGAGGATTCAAAATCTATTATCAAAGCACTGAAAGACGTACCCGTGTTGTTGAACTGTGCCGGTCCGTTTGTTAATACTTTCAAACCTGTGGTAGCTGCTTGTTTAAGCACAGGCACTCATTATTTGGATATTACCGGTGAAATCCCGGTATATCAGGCTATTGCGGACTTAGACGAAGAAGCGAAAACCAAAGGAGTTATGCTTCTGCCCGGGATTGGTTTTGATGTGGTCCCTACTGATTGTTTGGCGGCTCATCTCAAGCAAAGGTTGCCTTCTGCAACCAATCTAACCTTAGCATTTCAATCCGTAGGCCCGGCAGGACTCCCACCAGGAACCCAGCGGACTATGATAGAACTGATTCCTTTCGGAAATCGGATACGCAAAAATGGCCTCATGGAGAAACCAAAAAGGGCAATAAAAACCCGTGAAATTGATTTTGGTAAAGGCGCCAAAACCGCCACCAGAATTACCTGGGGTGATGTGTTTACCGCCTACTACAGTACCGGTATACCCAATATTGAGGACTATTTGGTGCTGCCACTGTCAGTACATAAAAAAATGTCAATGCTCAATACCTGGCGGCCCTTATTCAGATTGCCATTTGTGCGCAATTATTTGAAGCGGAAGGTAAAGCCAGGCCCAACTGCCGAAGCTCGCACCCAAACTCACACTCATGTATGGGGAGAAGCTTCAGATGATCAAAATCGCAAAGTGGTGTCACGTTTACATGGCCCCGAAGCAGGGGTTATCTGGACGGCCAGAGCTGCTTTGGCTGGAGTTCGAAAAATTTTGGAAGGAAATTTTACCCCAGGATACCAGACTCCTGCAACCGCCTTTGGGGCTGATTTTGTGTTGGAGTGTGCCGGTGTTGTAAGGGAAGATGTGGTTTGAACGCCGAACATCGAATGTTGTTGATTTTCACAAGTAGCTCAAATACCACTTCTCTTTATGGCTGCTTTTATAATTGTCGAATTTTTTGCACAATGGATAAAGTAATCCAATGACTGTAATCCAAACCAGGTAGACCACCCAAAGACTAAATCCGTATCCCTTTAATAATTCTACCTCTGTAACCCAATCTGATAATATCATAAGCTCCCAACCATGTCCGGTGACCTCGGTAGCTACTAATGCCAATAAATGAATCAAGTATAAGTGAAGGATATAATAGAAAAACGGCACTCTTCCAAAAACCTGGAAAAAGGCCAACACCCTTCCTTTCAAGGATTCGACATTCGCTAATAAGAGCAAAGCCGGTCCTATAGTCATCAATAAATAGGTCAGTGAAGGAGGATACTTAGCGGGGTTCATAAATGACATTGCAGTCTGCGAAAATGACTCAAATTGCACCCAGGGCTGTAAGTTTCCGTAATTGTTTATCCCTCTGATTACAACGAAAAGCACTATAAATGAAGCGCCCAGGGAGTTAAGAATCAATTTCCGTTTTTTGGCATCTATTGATCTATCATATAATGGTCCAAAACAATAACCCAAAGACATCACGGCAAACCAGGGTATTAATGGATAACCGAAGTAGAACCTAATTCCTTCAGGAAAATCGAAGACGGCATATTCGTGAAGAATAGACCATAGAACACTGCCCTCAAAGTGAACATTATCTAGAAGATTATGCCCGACGATAACCGCAAAGCTAAGCACCAAAACAATGCTTCTTGGAAGGTGTACCAGTGCGGACAATACTATTATGCTGATCCCCAGCACCCATATAACAAATAGCCCTAGTGTGTTGAAATTAATATCAAAGTACCAGGCGAAATTAACCATGGTCAACTCGATGAACACCAACCACAGGCCCCGCTTAATTAAAAACCCTGACAACTCCGCCCGGGTTCTTTTCATGCTTACAAAAAATATCGAGATACCGGCCAAAAACGAAAATACCGGAGCGCAATAATGAGTGATCCACCTGGTAAAATAAATTGGTATTGAGGTTTGAAGTGGGTCAGCAGGATCGTACAGGAATGCTGAGGCATGAAAATAATCGCGGGTATGATCCAATGCCATCAACACCATGACCAGCCCCTTTAGCATATCCAGGGACTCAATTCTCTTTCGTGGGGCTGACACAGATGCAGATCATTCGTTAGTCTGTAAACCTATCTTGAGGATTTCAGGAATTAACAAATAAAAACTAAGAAATGCTAACTCAAGCTACCACCCAGGTGTCTGTAAATGCTACATCCGGATGATCTTCAATTCTTCTTTGCTTTAAGGAATTTGGATATTTTAGTTACCTTGCCATACACTTCAATGTATCTATGAATCAAGAAACAGTACATTCTAAAGAAGTAGTATCGGCGAATAAGCGGCAGCAAATTTTTATCCGAGTATTCACTGCCGTTCTGATCGATTTAGTGGTGCTAAATGTTTTTGATGAGTTCTGGGAAAACGTAATTGTAGACTCATTTACTATATCCTTATTGGCTGCATTTTTGCTTCAGATCCTACTAATAATTACCATCAGGATAGAGCATCGCATTAGTGCATTTTTTAATAAATTATCCGGAGGGATCTATAAGGCGCTAAAAATACTATCGATTTGGGCGGTGCTGTTTAGTTCTAAGTTTGCAATTCTAGAAATCCTTGACCTGGTCTTTGGTGATAAAGTGTTATTTCTAGGTCCAGTGCACGGGGTTATTACCTTTATTGTGGTAATAATGGTTATGCTACTTTCAGAGGGCTTGGTAAGGCGTTTTACCAGGTACCTGGGTTGAGTAGAGCGGTAAATATAAGAATTTGATTAGTCATAGTGGTGCCGGCATTTATGAATCATAATCTCCTCATCCTTTACTTTGTATATCAACCGGTGTTCCCCATCAATTCTTCTTGACCAAAAACCCCGGTACTTATGTTTTAGCGGTTCAGGCTTACCAAGTCCAGAGTAGGCATTATGAGAAATATCCTTAAGTAATAAATTTATTCTTTTCAGAATCTTATTGTTGGTTTTTTGCCAGTACAGATAATCTTCCAAGGATGTGTCTACAAAGGAATACTTCATTCTTCAAGCAAATCCTTCTCAAATGACTTGCCTTCTTTGAATTCTTGGATTGCTTTGTCTAACCTATCTTGGTTGGCTTTTGAGGAAAGTTCATGTTCCGTGGCCAGTAATGAATTATATTCCTTCAAAGAAATAATCACCACGCCATTATCCTTACCCCGATTGATAATCAAAGTCTCAAAGTTATCGATTACATCATCGAGATATTTCTTGATATTTCTTCTGAATTCGGTGAGATTGACGGCCATCATGACGTTTTTTGTACTAAAATATGTACACTTTTCGTCATTTGCAAATTTTATTCGAATCATGTTTCAAACATAATCTGCAGTAGTATCAGAAATTGAGACCCCTTTAAATCATCACCTCACTAACTTGAATGGTGGGCTCAATATTGGTAAAATTGGGCAGGTCTCCCATTATTTGGTCGGTATTAGGACCAAA
>QIEB01000279.1 GCA_003229495.1 Flammeovirgaceae bacterium | reverse complement strand
GCGGGTTTCTCTCCCGACGGTAACACGCTTTACCTCACCGGATACACGTCGCTCGGGGCCGATTTCGATGGTGACGGTAAGGTCGAAGTTGCGTCCGTGTGCCACAAGGCCGGCGAGCTCTATCTCGCGGTGTTCAAACTAGAAGAACAATACTAAATGGGCGGCCGCTTGGGCCCGCCTGCCAGCCGCAGGCAGGTTGTCTTCCATTCACATGGTCCGTTCTTTCGTCAAGTGAATAACCACTTTATAGAAACATGGAAGAGAACAAGCATTTGTGACTTTGGAGCTAATCAGCACTTGGTGCTCTTAATTTTAGGATACCGCTTTGGGTCCGTTACCGCAATTTGACACGGAAGTAATTAATTATCCGCCATATCAAAAATCGGTAATCTATTAATCAATTTCATTCGGCGTTCGGCACTCGGCGTTCAAATGTTCTTCTGTTCAAATATTCTACTGTTCTACTGTTCTACTGTTCTCTTGTTCAAATGTTCAAATGCTCTACTGTTCAAATGTTCAAATGTTCAACTGTTCTGCTGTTCTACTGTTCAACTGTTCAACTGTTCTATTGTTCAACTGTTCTATTGTTCCCATGTTCCCCTATTCTCCTGTTCTCAACACAATGCTTTCATAACGCACCTTCGCCACTCCTCTAATAGTAGCAGCCACTGAACAATACTTGTCTACTGAGAGTGCCACGATCTTTTCCAGCTCGGATTTGGTGGTGTCGGGTGAAGACAACTTAAAGACTAAAAGGATATCGGTAAAATATTTGGGATGTTCATTCCGGCGCACTCCCTCGGCCACCACCTGCAAACCGTCAATGGTCTTTCTTTTTTTCTTCAGAATACCAATCACGTCTACCGCGGAACAGGCTGCGGCTGCTGACAAAAGCAGCTCCATAGGTGATTGGGCCTTTTTATTCTCAGGGTCATACATGTCGATTTGTACGGTATTGCCCTGGGGGTTGGCCGCTTGGTATTCAAATTCTGCTAGGTACTGTGTGGTAGTGGTTCGTTTATTACTCATACTATAATCATTGTATCACATATTTCTTCGGTACTGCCCACCGACAGCAAACATGGTTTGAGTTATTTGACCCAGTGAGCAATACTTACTAGCTTCCATTAGGCTATGAAATATATTGGTGTTTTGAATGGCTGATTGCTTTAAATTACTTAAGTACTTTTCAGCGTCTTCACCATAATGTTGGTGCAGCCGCTCCAGCATTTCTATTTGATAGACCTTTTCCTCTTTGGTGGCCCTGATAACCTCACCGGGTACCATAGTGGGAGATCCCTTAGCTGATAAAAATGTGTTGACACCCATGATTGGCAGTTCACCGGTATGCTTCAAGGTTTCGTAATACAAACTTTCTTCCTGTATCTTCCCGCGTTGGTACATGGTTTCCATGGCCCCTAAAACCCCGCCTCTTTCAGTGATCCTATCGAATTCCAATAGCACTGCTGTTTCAACCAGATCTGTAAGTTCCTCGATAATAAAGGACCCCTGCAGAGGGTTTTCATTATTGGCCAGCCCCAATTCCTTATTAATGATCAACTGAATGGCCATGGCTCTTCGCACTGATTCCTCGGTGGGGGTAGTAATGGCTTCGTCATAGGCATTAGTATGCAGACTGTTGCAGTTGTCATAAATTGCATAGAGGGCCTGCAAAGTGGTTCTTATGTCATTAAAATCAATTTCCTGTGCATGCAAAGATCGTCCCGAGGTCTGAATATGATATTTTAACATTTGTGAGCGATCATCGGCCTGGTATTTCAGTTTCATCGCTTTGGCCCATACCCGTCTGGCCACCCGGCCGATCACTGCATACTCAGCATCAATACCGTTGCTAAAGAAAAAAGAAAGGTTTGGAGCGAACTTGTTAATATCCATTCCCCTTGAAAGAAAGTACTCTACATAGGTAAATCCATTGGCCAGGGTAAAAGCTAATTGCGTGATTGGGTTTGCCCCTGCCTCGGCAATGTGATAACCAGATATAGACACCGAATAAAAGTTGCGTACTCCCTGGTCAATGAAATATTCTTGTACATCTCCCATAAGCCGGAGGGAGAACTCGGTGGAGAAAATACAGGTGTTTTGGGCCTGGTCCTCTTTTAGGATATCAGCTTGAACGGTGCCCCTGACGGCCTTTAAAGTTTTAGATTTTATATCGTTATATACATCCTGTTCCAGTACCTGGTCACCGGTAACACCTAAAAGTAACAGTCCCAAGCCGTCGTGGCCTTTTGGCAAGTCACCTTGATACCGTGGTCTAAGCGCTTCCTGCCCTTGATAAAGATTGGTGATCTTGTCTTCCACTTCACTGACCAAACCCTGTTCCCTTATATAGAGTTCACATTGCTGATCAATAGCCGCATTCATGAAAAATCCTGTAATAATCGCTGCCGGTCCATTGATGGTCATACTTACGGAGGTCTTTGAGTGGGACAGGTTGAAACCAGAATAGAGTTTTTTGGCATCGTCCAGACAGCAAATGGACACTCCTGAATTACCAATTTTCCCGTAAATATCGGGCCTTTGATGGGGGTCAGCGCCGTACAAGGTTACGGAATCGAAGGCCGTAGACAACCTTTTAGCGGGCATGTCGCGGCTAACATAGTGAAATCGCTGGTTGGTTCGTTCCGGACCCCCTTCACCGGCAAACATCCTGGTAGGATCTTCCCCTTCACGCTTAAAGGGATAAACGCCCGAAGTAAATGGAAAGGAACCAGGTACGTTTTCCTGTAGATTCCAGCGCAAAAGATCTCCCCAACCTTCATACTTTGGAAGGCTTATTTTCGGTACCCTGGTATGCGATAGGGACTCGGTGTAATTCTTTACCTTGATTTCGGTATTGCGTACCTTAAACAAAAATGTTTCGCTTTTATAACTTTGTACTTTCTCCGGCCAATTTTCGATCAACTCATAATTTTTCGGATCCAGTTCCTTCTTTATAGACTCATAATGCGCCTCTAGTGGGGGCAGTACCTCTGAATGACTGTTCAAAGTTCTCAGCGAATCAATGGTCTTCCTGATGCCGTATAAAGTCTGGGCTGTTTGCTGCTGCGTTTGTGCCCATCGATCATATTGTCTATTATTTTCCGCGATGTCCGAAAGATACCGGGTCCTGTTGGGGGGGATTATAAAAACCTTCTCCGACATTTCGTCGGTGATCTGAAACGAAGAATGAATTTCTGAATTGGTTTTATCGCTAATGGTATTGATAACGCACTTATAGAGCCGGTTAATACCTGGATCATTGAACTGACTGGCAATAGTTCCAAAGACCGGCGATTCCTGGTCATCATGATTCCACTGATGGTGATTTCGTTGGTATTGTTTTTTGACATCCCTGAGAGCATCAATGGATCCGCGTTTGTCGAATTTGTTTAGGGCGATGATGTCTGCGAAATCCAACATATCAATTTTTTCCAACTGAGTAGCGGCTCCGTAATCTGGGGTCATCACGTAAAGTGAAACATCGGAATGCTCAATAATTTCGGTATCGGACTGCCCTATACCGGAGGTTTCCAAAATTACCAGATCAAATTGCGCAGCCTTAACTACATCTACTGCGTCCTTAACATATTTTGAAAGGGCCAGATTCGATTGCCGTGTTGCCAGAGACCGCATATAGACCCTGGGATGGTTGATGGCATTCATTCGAATACGGTCTCCCAATAAAGCTCCTCCGGACTTGCGCCTGGAAGGGTCAACTGAAATAATGGCCACCGTCTTGTCCTCAAAATCAACCAGAAAACGTCGTACCAATTCGTCCACTAGTGAAGATTTCCCGGAGCCGCCAGTTCCGGTCACGCCCAACACCGGTGGCGTGGCGAAGATTTAACCAGGTCTTTGACCTGTTGTAGCATTTCAGCGCTTTCATCCGGAAAATTTTCTGATGCGGAAATGATCCTGGCAATGGTTTGCTGGTCCTTATTTTGCAGGCTTTCAATAGTACCGTTAAGGGAGTTCGTCAGCATTTTACCAGTAGGCCGGTCAGATTGTGCTACCAGATCATTGATCATTCCCTGAAGACCCATGGAACGACCATCATCCGGGGTGTAAATACGGCAAATGCCATATTCGTGCAATTCCCTGAGCTCATTTGGCAGAATAGTGCCCCCGCCACCCCCAAAGATTTTAATGTTGCTCGCTCCTCGCTCCTCCAACAAGTCATACATATACTTAAAAAACTCCAAATGCCCACCCTGGTAGGAGGTAATAGCTATTGCCTGCACATCTTCCTGTATGGCACAGTTGACAATTTCCTGAACCGAGCGATCGTGGCCAAGATGAATGACTTCTACTCCGGTACTTTGAATAATACGGCGCATAATGTTAATGGCAGCATCATGGCCGTCAAACAAGGAGGCAGCAGTAACTATCCTGATGTGATTTTTGGGTTTATATGGAGCTGGTGTACCAGTGGACATCTAATTATTATGTATTCTTTTAAAGTATTCTTTTAAAGTTACGTTTTTTCCACTGTTTTGCCCTAACAATGCTCTATGGACCGGTCTTCTTTCATTTATTCAGAAAGCACTTCAGGTATTTCATTAGATCTTGATAAATTGCATTATTTATAGAATTATTCTTAGCCGGTGCGTCTATTAACAAGTATTATTTTTTTACTTACCAGTTCAGTTCTTTATGGTGCAATTTGTACCACTACCAGCACCACTACCTGGGATTGTGGCACCCCGGGTCAAAATGACGATCTGATAGTCAACCATAATATAACCATTGCCGGTGATTTTACGGTTAACAATGGTAGCATCACAGTCAATTCTCCCAATACATTAACTATTACCGGAGATCTAACTTTTAACAATAATTCCACCGTTCTAGTGAATAACGGAGGGTGTATTCATGTCCTGGGTAATTTTTTAAATAAGAACAACAGTGGTGACATCGAAATATTTGGGACCTTAGTTGTTGATGGAGATTTCACAAATGGCACAGGCAGCGGAAATGGGGCAGTTATTGATGTGGGAAGCACAGGAGCCATCACCTATGGGGGTTCCTGTGATAACCCAGGAACTGTAACAGATGACTCTGGTTCCTTTAGTGGTGATTGCGATAATCCAATCTTGCCCGTAGAACTAGTTAATTTTCGGGCTATCGCCACAGAAACCGGAAATTTGCTCCAATGGGAAACGGCCTCTGAAAGAGATAATGATTTTTTTGAAGTCCAAAGAAGTAGATACGCCCTAAACTGGGAGATTATTAAAAAAATTCCAGGAAATGGGACCAGCAATCAAATAGTCAGCTATCAATATTTGGATTTAAATCCACAACAAGGTCGAAATTTCTATCGATTAAGACAGGTTGATTTCGACGGCGCGTTTGAGTTTTCGTTCATCGTTTCGGTGATTACTGGTCAGTTGCCGCAATTTCAAATCCAGCAGACATTTCCTAATCCGACCTCCGGGACCTTTCATGTTTCATATATTACCAATAACAATGTCCCGGTATTGTATCACTTGATTGATGAATCAGGAAGAACCGTCACCTCAGGAAGAATAAATAATAAATTTGGAACCAATACTTTTACTTTGGAACTGTCCACTTTGCCGGCGGGTATTTATTTGCTTTGGCTGGAGAATAAAAGTTTGGCATTGTCCACCAAACTATTGAAATTAAATTAATTGGCCAACAGCAATCGCTGCAATTCTATAAGTTCCTGTCGATTTTTTTCAGAATAGAAGTTCCGTTGAATATTACGTTTTTCCCTACTGGTAAGTCTCCAGTTTAACGACGCGCGTTCAATTGCTTCATTTTTGATTTGCCTCTGGGTGGGGTGTACGTTTTCTGCTTCCGTGTGCTGGAAAATACTTCTGGTTACATATTCGAATTCAATATAGTAAATATCATTTGCGAACCAGCTTTGAGCTTGATC
>QIEB01000253.1 GCA_003229495.1 Flammeovirgaceae bacterium | reverse complement strand
GCTTCATTTATCATGGGCATCAAAATTCGATTGGAAATAAACCCTGGATAATCATTTACTTCCACCGGCACTTTGTGCAGTTTTTTGGAAAGTTCCATTACTTTTTCGGTGACCTGGTCGCTGGTAGCATAACCCCTGATCACTTCCACCAGCTTCATAACCGGAACCGGGTTCATAAAATGCAAGCCGATCACCTGAGAAGGGCGACTAGTAGCAGATGCTAATTTGGTAATGCTTATGGAGGAAGTGTTGGAAGCTAATATACAGGGGGGTGGTGCATGTTCATCCAGTTGTTGAAAGATGGAAATTTTAAGATCCAGGTCTTCGGTTGCAGTTTCTACCACCAGGTCAGCATTTGATACACCCGTTGAGATATCACTGGAAATGCTGATACGGGCCAAAGTTTCCTCCTTGTCATTTCTAGTGATCATTTCTTTTTTGATCTGGCGGTCCAGGTTATTAGAAATAACCGACAGGGCCTTTTCAAGGGCCTGGTCCTGAATATCCACCAGGGTTATCTGGTATCCATGCTGGGCAAAAACATGTGCAATACCATTTCCCATGGTTCCGGATCCTATGACGGCAATTTGTTTCATGGTCTACTTAATCCTCCAAAATCAAGCTGCTATATGGCGGCAGCACAATCTTCTTAGTGACGGTATCTATTGTATGGCTCCCATCAGAAAATATTGGAAGCTTAAATTTAGTAAACGGTTCTTGCACCACCAGTTCCTGTTCTTTTCTTGAAAGGTTATGCAGCACCCATAAGCTGTCTTGGTCATAAATCCTGAGAAAAGCACATACCGCCGGCGGAGTGTTCTTTTCTACGGGTTCCATACTGCCATAGGTAAGCACAGCACTGTTATTGCGCAAATCAATGAATCTCCGGTAATGATGATACATGGAGAGACTATCTTCCAGTTGCTTAATTAATGGAGCCACAGTGGTGTCCGTAGTGTATTCCGGTGATATCCAGCTGGTCTCACCAGTGCCGGTCCCATCAATCACCCAATTGAAGGGTTCCCGGATGTTTTCATCGGGCTTTCTGCCCAGCATGCCCAACTCTTCACCGTAATAAATAAAGGGTGACCCTGGTAAAGTAAGCAACAAGCTGGCTGCCATCCTGGCTTTATTCAAGTCCCCGTTAACTTCCGAGGCGATCCGGTTCTGATCATGGTTCGTAATAAAGATAGCGTCGATATAGTCCGGGTTGATCGAAGCGTAGTACTCCTGTATTTCTTTATGACGTTGTACCAGGTCCCCTGGCTTTTCTTCCAACACCGCGGAGGTTATGGCTCTACCAACATCAAAATTGAACAATGCAGGTAAACCTTCTAAATAGGGGGCCACTTCTTCGGCATCGGACCACACTTCACCTACCAGGAATACATCGGGCTTGGCTTTACGCATTTCTTTGCGAAAGGTGATCCACCAAAGGTGGTTATCAGTGGCCCGGTCGTCGGTAAAGATGTGTTTGGCAGCATCCAGCCGAAAACCGTCCACATCCATTTCCTGCAGCCAGAATCTTCCAATTTCGAATATTTCCTGTTGCACCGCCAGATTGTCAAAGTTCAAATCAGGCATACCACCCCAAAAATAACCGAAATACAGTTCATCGTCACCTTCAACCGAATGCCAGTTAGTGGGATTATCAGAGTCGTCCTGAAGTTCTTCTTTAGTCATGGATTGAACTATTGAGTCTCTTTTTGCCCAAACATAGTAGTCCCTGTATTTACTTTTTGGATTTTTTATGGCTTCCTGAAACCATGGGTGGTCCCTGGCGGTATGATTAACCACCAAATCGATCACAATTTTTATATTGCGATCATGGGCTTCTTTTACCAATCTCTTGAAATCCTGTTTGGTACCATAATCAGGATGGATGTCTTTATAATCGGTTACGTCATATTTATGATAAGAAGGAGAGGGGCTAATGGGCATTAACCACAGGGCTTCAATGCCCAATCCTTTTAAGTAATCCAATTTTTCAGTAATACCATTTAGATCTCCAATTCCATCACCATCTGTGTCATAGAAGGACTGCACGAATATCTCGTAGGTGACCGCAAAGGGCCAGTTACCAGCTAGTTCATGTGCCTGGGGATATGGATTCTGGTCATCCTGGTCTGTTGATGTACAGGAAACAAGTATAACTATTACTAAAAGTATGCTACTTTTCATTTCTGAGGTTAGATATATCCCAGTCTATTGTGGATTGAATGTTATGGTTGACAATCCGCCAACCGGAGATCCCGGTGTTTTGCTCTTTGCGGTAATATAAACATCATGGAACCCAACTAATTTCTCCAGTTTGGCAGTGGCCTGGGCAGCAAATATACCCTTTCGAATTTCAAATCCTGTGGAATTCATAACGGTCTCTGCTAATTTTTGTCCATCAGGGCTGTCAAGGTGCACTTCTAACAGTGCTCCCTGTGGTCCCATGTTAAATCCTGAAAAAGTGAGAGAACCAATATCTGTAAGGTCCAATTGCTCGAATGAGATGAAACTTGGATCAGCCCATAGTACTACTTCTGCCTCATCGGTTTTATACACGTTCACTCCTTGCTGACTGTCGAAATCTACCGCTTTTACTTCTGTGCTACGCAGCGTGTATATTTTTTGACCGGTGGCTGGCCCGGTCTGTTCTCCTCCACGATCTGTATATGACGCTTTCATGACATAAACTCCCTCATTTCCCTTACCAAGGTGATCCCTTGCATAAAACACTCCTTGTGCCGGCAGGTTATTTACCTCTTTGGCCTGGCCGAAAGTTAAGATGTACTGTACCATTTTACTGGCGTCTTGCTTGCTGATAGAAGCATGAGGCGCCATGGCAATTTCTCCCCATACACCGCTACCTCCATTGATAACTTTATTGGCCAATCTACCAACCGCCTCAGCATCGCCTTGATATTTTTTTCCGATATCAGTATAACTGGGGCCAACGGATTTTTTTTCAGGGGTATGACAGGCTTTACAATCACTGTTACTGATTAAACGGCTTCCACCAAGCATATGCTGCTCCTCATCATCTACCAGGTGACCTTTCTTGGTTTCTTTTGAGGCGTTTTCCAGATATTCAACGGTGACTACCATTTCTTCCTGGTCAATGCCGCCCTCGGCAAGACTGCCGTCTTCCAAATCGGTAACATTTACCTTATATTCGATTTGTCTGTCGTCCCAATAGAAGGTTTGGTTACCGGATAAAACAAACTCCAGCATTGGAGGTTCATTACCGGCCTGTATTTCAATGGTTTCTGTTGAGCTGCTACCCTGAGCGTCTGTAAGGGTCAATCGAACCTGATAAATGCCCGGCGCTCTAAAGATGAATTCAGGGTTGGCCTCCTCCGAAGTAGCATCGGCATAGAATTCCCAATGGTAGGTCAACTGATCATTGTCATAGTCCTCACTTTGGTCAGAGTTGAATTGTACCTTCAATGGAACCGCTCCCATCGGCTTGTTAGCAGTAATACTTACTATCGGAGGGCGATTTCCAGCTTTATAGTCAATTCTCACTAAGCGGGCATCCATATTCCGGGTAAACCAGCCAGATCCATATTCCAGTATATACAGATTGCCATCGGGGCCATAATCCATGTCCATGGGGTTGTTAAATTCGACGTCTGCCATGAAAGGCTCCAATTTTTCAAGGTCTCCGTTCTGGTCAAGGGTAAGCAAGAAAATCTTACTCCGTATCCATTCATAAAATACAGGTTTACCGTCGAAATATTTCGGGTATTTATTGGCATGATCAGCATAGTTCTCTCCGTAATAAATTGGTCCTGCCATAGCATTCCTGCCTCCTGCGCCAAGAATAGGCCATTTCTCGGATTCATCGTAACCATAATAAATAAATGCCTCCTGGGCCGGAGGAAGTTCTGCAATTCCCGTGTTGTTAGGAGAACTGTTTATGGGCTTCTGAGGATCGTAGAAG
>QIEB01000639.1 GCA_003229495.1 Flammeovirgaceae bacterium | reverse complement strand
ATTGAGTCCATATTAAATCAGTTTGACATAAAATTATTTCACATTGACCGGGCAGGGATAGATCTAGACAGATCCAATTCATTAATTGAAATACGCCTTTTGGATCTTATAGTATCAGATTGGAATATGCGGAAGCTGTCCGATGAGGCGAAATTAAGATTGTCATTGGGCCAGCAGCAAATTGAATTTGCCAGTACCGAATTCTCATTTGGTTCCATCGTATATGACTATCACCTCCATGAGCTCAAAATCAATGACTATACTTTTATACAAATGGACTCATTGGACAGAACCGTTATCCAGATTGAAGGGTCATCCATGCGGGTCCGTAACCTGAATTACCAGTCATTGATGAGCGATGAACATTTTGTTTTGGAGCAATTGTCTGTTAATAAGCCTTTTATTACAGTCAATGTCTATCCCCACAAAAAAAAGAAGAAAAAAAGCAAGTATCCAATGTCGGACTTACTTAAGCATAACTTTCGTGAACTCCTGATAGATGAATATAATCTCAAAGATGGCAGATTGAAGTTGAATATCTATGGAGAAACGGATACCCTGTATGTGGATCTTCCTAAGATGAATCTGGATGCCAAAAATATAGCGGTAACGGAAGACAGCAGTACCATTATGATTGGTGAACTAAACCTGGAACTTGACAAAACCCTGCTTGGACTAGGTGGTCCAATGTCCCTGCAGTTTACCAGATTGAGTTATGATCAACGGTACAATGTTGAAATAGATTCCATTGAGCTGCTGGACGTAAAGAACTCATTACCTGTGAGTATCTCAGGCTCTTCAATTTTGATTTCTTCCACTATTACTTTGAAAATGATCTCACCGCAGATTCACTATTACTGCAAAACGGGAAATTAAATACCTACCAGGGAGCTCCGAGGTTAAAAAAGCTTAATAAAAAGAAGCCGGTCAGTGTTAAAAGAAAAGAAGCGCCTACACTCCATATAGGTAAGGTGAAATTCGATGGCATTGACATGAATATTGACCTTGGCCAGCAACAGCTAAAGATAGAAAGACTCAAAGCAGAATTAGGGAACCTCAGCACGGAAGGCAGCACCGCCTATAACCTGCGTTATCTTGAAAGCCCTGGGATTACTTACTCAGACCCCGTTGAAGCAATTGATGTTGATCTTGAGGATGTTTTTATTTATCCAAATTTACAGCAAGTGGGTAAATTGGAGGGGATGTATGGGGATTTGGCCTTGTCAGTGGATAACCTTAAGGCAATCCCCAAAAATTTTGATTTGGACCACCCCACTTTTTACCAATGGAACAGTATTGAGTTTGCCAGTATTAAGATAAAGGGTACACTTCCTGAGCGAGATAATAAAGAAAATAAAGAAGAGAAAGACCCCCTCCCGGACCTGTTTTTTCAAAAAGTGAAACTTGATCAACTCCATCTGGATCTAAATATGAGCAATAGCATCCGGCTGTATGCCACCGGGAATGATTTAATGGTGGCCAATGGTCAAGTTGTTAGTGGAGAAACACAGGTGGAACACCTTGAGATGAAAATCCAGCAAGCAGCATATACCTCTGACCAGATTAGTTACTCAATTGGACCTGCCGAAATAAACAGTGATTCAATGTCTGTGATAGAGGCGGTGGTGGTAAAAACAGCACCCGGCGATACTATTAGTGTAGATAGAATTGAATTGGGACCTTGGGAAAAGACATTTAACGAAACAACCATGGACCAATTGCTGGTGGTCCAATTGAAATATATTCAGGCCGGCAGCACACAAAAGTCTACATCCGACAGTATCAGACTTAATAATATAAACTGGAAAGCATCGGCTGGCCCATATGCAGATCAGGTTAATATTTACGCACCGAATATTTACATAAGCTCTAAAAAGCCCTCAAACTCACCTGAAAAAAAGGAAGCAGGCATTTTCCCATTAAAGATGTTTGGAGAAATCCTCATTGACTCCGGTCAAATTAGCATCGACGAGAACAAAATCCAATTTGACCAGGTACATATGAATTTAAGGGGCAACCGTAAGAAGATCAATCTTAAGGACCTGGCTTTTGTAACCAACAGCTCAAGCTTACATATACATCATATTTGGAATTCTGATACGGACCTAAACATTGATTCAGTTACTGTGGTACCAAACCTTGAATATTTGAATGGGATAGAAACTGAAAGAGACGTAATGGCGGGGCAATTTTACCGGATCACCATTCAGGATATTGTATGGGATTCTCTTATCGACCACAATAAGATGATTGCAAATGGGATACTACTGGATGGGTTTGACGTTTCCATACGGCGTGATAAAACACTTCCCGATCCGGAACATATCACCAAGCCCGTTCTGCTTACGGAAATAATACCATCCATAGCAAATTTTCATATTCCCAGGATCTCCACCAACAAGGGAAATATCTCATATCATGAAGTGGGAGAAAAAACCGCTAAAGAAGGTCACATCAGTATTAACGATATAAATATTACCTTGAATCGCTACCAACCTATTACCAGTCCGGAGAAAGTACTGCACGGGACTGCCAAGCTCTATGATCAAGGTAAAATGCAGGTGGAATACCATCGGCTGGATTCAGGGAGGTTTTATCTACAGGTCCACCTGGAGGATTTTTCACTGGAAGCCTTAAATCAGATGGTGGACCCACTCGAGTCTACCAAGATCGTATCAGGACATCTATCTGAATTTAGTTTCCACATAATTGCTGACAGTACCCGGGCAGTTGGAGAGGCGCTTATTTCCTATGATGATCTGCACGTAGAGTTCTTTAAAAGAGGCTCACCTGAAGAGAAAAGCTTTGGTTCGGAATTGCTGACGGTACTGGTGGATAATATTATTTTAAAACATTCCAAATCAAAGGCACAAGCGGATTTCGAAAGAGAAAGGATCACTTTTAAAGGTCCCACTAACTATTGGGTCAAATCGGCCATTAAGGGAGCCATTACAGCAGTCAGAAAAGGAAAGGGTGTGAAACCTGGTAAACGCTAAGCCATAGGCTGGTTAGCTCCCTATTCACTATCAGAGCTATCATCGCCAATTTTCGAATCTTGATCACCGGAGGATTTGGTATCAGTAGTGGCAGGAGCTCGGGGGTTTTTGTCATTGGGCTTCTGCAATTTCATAGTTGCATTGGGCACTTCCCATGAAACAACGTGCAGATCTCGCTGTGGGAACGGTATATTAATTCCAGCTTTGAAAACTGATCACCTATACCAGACATAAAATTAGTATCATCCCCTCCTGATAGTTTCCAATTCACCTCTTCCCTGCCCACCATGTTATCCCAGTAAAGCCCTACAGAGGATTTGAGGTCTAGAATTCTATTATACAGCTGTGCATAATCCTGAGAAATATTAAGCTCGAGTTCCAGCACTTCCCCAAGTTTTTCATCCACTACCCCATTCAGGCTGTCCGCCTGGTTAATCAGGGGCACATGACGCGTTTGATAGTACTTCTTTTGTGTTTCATTAAACCCTGACTGATTCAATGTGAGCCGATCAGAATGTTTGGCCAGCTCGATCCTGAAATCGCTGAGTTCCTTTGTAGTTGACAATAATGATTCTTGCCAACCATTTAAATTGGCCAACTGCCGCTCAAAAATGGAGATCAGGTCATTCATCCGACTTAAGCCGACATCCTGCAGGTTTGTATCACCGATACGGCGATATATGTCCAACCGGGATTGTATGGATAGGTATCCGGTTTTAATGTGGGTCATATCAAAACCGGTGAGTAATTTATTCCTGATCGCACGCAAACTTTGAGAAGCTTGTTCGTAAGCAATGATTAGGTGTGTAGGGTTTTTTGGGTCATAGTTGGTAAGTGTATCTTTGCTTACCTGGCCAAATAATGTAATGAAACTTAATGAGATGAATACGGTTATTATATATTGTTTGGCCTGTTTCACTTTGGATGGTAGTTTTGGCATGGTGAAATTAGGGAGATTAATATAAATAGCCAAGCATAGCGTGAGGGTGCGCGTGGCCCTACGCTGGGTTGTTCTCACAGACATCTTTTAAATTCTCAAGATTCGTGGCCTGAGCGTCCATCATGCCCTGCTTGTTTTCAGCGGGCAGTACCGTCCCCATCCAATTTACGTTGAAATTTAGCCGCGTACTGCCGTTGTCTTGAGGAAATAAATCGTAGTAGACAATGATTGTCAAGTCGATGTCAGGCATTTCTACTTGCTCAGAATATAGCGCATGGTCTTCGCTGAAGTCACGGTACATGGCGGTGTTGATCAGAACCATCCCCATAAACACACAGTTGTGCCGCATGGTAATACGCTCCGAGGTCATTTCGCGATTTATGGAGTCAACGCCTGCTAGCCATTCAGGCCGCTTGTCGACATTGATCAACGTTTGGTAAACTGCTCTTAGAGGTGCATTAATCACAATCTCAAAATTGTCATCCCCTTTGTTGACAACGAAGCTTGGCGGCGCAGGTGGGGGAGCAATCCGTGCCTTATAGTCGGTAAGGGTTGCTACTTCGTAGTGGACTTTGCCAATTGCGTGGTATTTATGACTTGATTTTGACCATTGGAGCGTTGGATTTGGGTCGCTGTGTCCGACCGCGTTGCAGCAAGGCTCGGTCATGAGGACGTATTCGTCCGAGTCGACGTTGTTCTTCAGGAGCCTGTGGGCTATGATCATGTCAACTCCAGTAGCTTTTATGAACTGAGCGACCTTG
>QIEB01000043.1 GCA_003229495.1 Flammeovirgaceae bacterium | reverse complement strand
GATGGTGTCAAATTATCAACAAATTTTCAGGGCAATCAAAAACGACTTACCTGGCCGGTGGCCAGAGGCTTCGTTTCCAGTAAGTTCGGTTTGCAGCCACACCCTGTATTAAAAGGGGTTAAAATTGAGAATCCGGGGGTAGACATACAAACACAAAAAAATGAGGTAGTGAGGGCTGTATTTGATGGAGAAGTTTCTAAAATCGCCTCAATTCCCGGGATGAATGGAATAGTTATCATCATACAACATGGAGAGTACCGTACAGTTTATGCCAACCTACGGAAATCTTTAGTGAAAATGGGTGACAAAGTGAGTACCAAAGATCCTATAGGAGAGGTATTTACAGATGCAGATGGTGTCTCAGAAGTGCAATTCCAGGTTTGGAAAAACTTCAATAAACTTGATCCATTAGCCTGGCTCCAACCAAAGTAGTGATTTAAGCTAGTTTCATCCATATCACAGGGTTGTAAGATAAAATATAAAATAGTACTAGGCTGATTTGTGTACAGCCTATTATTGCATATCTTTACTAATTAGTAACAAAATATAATCACCTATAAACTACTGTCATGCAAACTTTATTAGCATTTTCACTGGGAGGGCCGGAGATCTTTGTAATTATCTTTGCCATTTTGTTACTTTTTGGAGCTAAAAAAATTCCTGAACTTGCCAAAGGACTAGGTAAAGGTATCCGGGAATTCAAGGACGCTACCAAAGAGATCAAAGATGAAATTGAAGAAGGAGCCAAATCGATTAGTGAGGACAAAAAGTAACGGTATTGGAGACAATTACCTCACTGAGGGAAATTCAAGAAAGCATAAAATCCGGGGTTACTTCCTGTAGTCAGGTGGTAGCGTTATGCCTGAATAATATTGACCAAAATTCCAATCTGAACGTATTCCTAGAGGTTTACCGTGAGGAAGCCCAAAAAAAAGCCATCCAAATTGACAAGAAAATATTTGAAGGAATTGCCGGCCGTTTAGCAGGCCTGGTAGTGGGCCTGAAAGATATGCTGTGCTATCAGGACCACACTTTACAAGCGGGCAGCAAAATTCTGGAGGGATTCGAATCACAATTCACCGGCACCGCGGTGCAACGATTGTTAGATGAAGATGCCATCGTTATTGGAAGACAGAATTGCGATGAGTTCGGCATGGGGTCATCTAATGAAAACTCTGCCTATGGCCCGGTTCTCAATGGTATTGACCCTAAAAAAGTACCTGGGGGTTCTTCAGGCGGGTCTGCAGTGGCGGTTCAATGTGGTATGTGTCACGCCTCCTTAGGATCTGACACGGGAGGCTCCGTACGCCAACCAGCAGCATTTACTGGAATTGTGGGTATAAAGCCCACTTACTCAAGGATATCGCGTTACGGTCTTGTAGCCTATGCATCCTCATTTGATTCTATTGGAATCCTGACAAAAAATGTCGAGGACAATGCACTGATCCTGGAAGTAATTGCCGGACTTGATGAATATGATAGTACTGTTTCCAGGACACCGGTTCCTGCTTATACTTCTTTAGATTCCCACAAACCCGCCAGAATTGGATTTATTAAAGAATCTCTGGAAAATGAAGGGGTTCAAACAGAAGTAAAAGAACAGACCAAGCTGCAATTGGAGCATCTAAAAAATCTGGGGCATCAGGTCGAAGCGGTGGATTTTCCGCTGATGGACTATGTGTTACCTACCTACTACTTACTGACAACAGCCGAAGCAAGCTCCAATCTGTCACGATATGACGGAGTAAAATATGGCTATCGTTCGTCTTCGGAGGAGTCGTTGGATAACTTTTATAAGAATACCAGGACCGAAGGGTTTGGTAAAGAGGTCCAGAAACGAATAATGCTGGGTACCTTTGTTCTCAGTGCCAGCTATTATGATGCTTACTACACAAAAGCACAAAAAGTCCGTAAACTTATAAAAGAAAAGACCCGGGAATTGTTCGATAGGTTCGATTATATTGTGATGCCAACAACACCGACCACTGCTTTTGAACTAGGCCTGTATTCAGACAATCCCTTGGAAATGTATTGGTCAGATTTGTTCACTGTTCAGGCCTCTGTATCCGGAAACCCTGCTATCTCCATTCCCAATGGTAAGGACAAAGATGGATTGCCAATAGGATTTCAAATTATTGCTGCCGACTTCAATGAAAAGGGACTGTATGCACTTTCAAGAGATATACTACAGGATCGGGAAAACTGATTATAATAAAATGAAAGTCATCAGACACATCCTGCTCCTATTAATCATAGCACTATCAGCCCCAACTATTGTTGGATTTGTAGCAAAGGATACGTCAAAAAATATACTTCCGGAAATTCAATATGAGTATGTACCGGACCTCTCCTTTCACGAAGTTGCGGACCGAATCAGTTGTTTGGAATCAAATATTCCCCTTTCGTATAACAAGATAGTCAAGTCGTTTATCGACTACTTTTCAGTGAGGGACAGGGAATACACCAAATTGATGATGCAAAGGATCAACCTGTATTTTCCCATATTTGAATATTATCTTGAAAAACACGGCCTTCCTGATGAACTAAAGTATTTGTCTATTATAGAGTCCGGGCTTAACCCAACAGCGCGGTCGAGAGCGGGAGCTGCTGGGCTTTGGCAATTCATGCCATCAACCGGCCGGTTGTTTAATTTGTATCAGGACTACTATATAGACGAGCGCCTGGATCCTTACAAGTCTACCGAAGCCGCTTGCATTTATTTGAAAAGTCTTTACAACCGGTTCAAAGATTGGGAATTGGTACTGGCTTCCTATAATGCAGGCCCTGGAAAGGTACGCCGGGCCATTCGGAGATCAGGATATAAAAGGAAGTTTTGGGAAATTTACAAATACCTGCCTAGAGAGACACGGTCCTACCTCCCTCAATTTGTAGCAATTATCTACGTGTTGAATCATCAGGAAGATCACAATCTGAAAGTAGATCATGTATTCTACCCTATTAAAAGCGACACCATACAGGTAAGTCATTATGTAGATCTTAAATCATTTGCCCAGCAGATTGAGGTCTGTGTAGAAGATATAAAAGCTTTGAATCCGGCACTTCGAAGAGGCGCCGTACCTCCCAATGCCAGGAAATATCCATTAAGAATTCCGATTGATAAAATGCCACATCTGCAAGCCCACAGAAAAGAAATTCTTGATTCAGCCTCAGTCAAAGGAAAAGAAGAACTGGCCAAACTGGCAGCTACTCAACCGGGAAGTACTTATGGTCGTCAAAAGGTTCGGCACAGGATACGGTCTGGAGAGGTATTAGGCACAATTGCTGAAAGATACAGTGTTCGGGTATCGGATCTGAGAAAATGGAACAATATCAGAGGTAATTTAATACGTTCAGGCCAGGTGCTTAATGTCTGGGTAAAACCCGGACATCAACAGGCTGTAGCGAGTAGTAGGACCACCGCACCCAAAAACATCCCTGCCTCCAAAACTCATCTGGTTCAACCTGGTGATACCTTGTGGGAAATCTCACTCAAGTATAAGGGTCTCACCATAGAGAAGATCAAACGACTGAATAATCTGCCAAATAGCAAGATTAAGCCAGGCCAAACCCTTATCATAGGATAAGGGAGCACGGGAGCAGTTGAATAATTGAACATTTGAGCATTAGAACATTTGATTCATTAATTTGCAGGTAGTACTTGTTCTATTGTTCCATTGTTCCCACACAGGTGTAGTTCCAGAATGAAAGCCCTTTTTTCTTTTGTCCTTCCGTGTTTACTCTTTATAAGATGTTCAATACTTGACGACAAATCTTTGCTGCCACGTGCTACAGGGGAGTCAGGAGAGATCATTTTAGTCATGGATTCTACTAAGTGGGCTGGGCCGCTTGGAGAAGAAATTAGAAATATTTTTAGGGCTCCTTTCCCAGGATTGATTCAAGATGAGCCGGTATTTAATCTGGTATATGTGGACCCTGA
>QIEB01000177.1 GCA_003229495.1 Flammeovirgaceae bacterium | reverse complement strand
CTATCTGAAGATTTCATTTCTACAAGATTGTTCCAGGTATGTGACCCCGTAAGATATATGGCATCACCCCGGTCATCGGTGAAATACCTTGGGTTATTCTCGCTAACACGCAGAGGCCCATACATTCTTTTGGTTGGTACCTGTGCAGATAGGCTGGAGGCTAATAAGAGTGCAACTATCAAGGAAATCGATGGTTTTATCATGTGTGTTTATTAAAAATACCTTTACTTTTCATTGAAGAAAAAACCAATATTATCCTGAGTTACCACAAAGGTTCCTGTGTTTACCAGGTATGGAATATTTGAAATTCCCACATACCTCTCATTATTAGTGATCATATTTAGCCCGTGGGCCATGTTATATAAAAACTCTGCGCCATACCAGGTGAAAAGTTCTCGTTTCTGGCATACCAACAACTGTATAACTCCTTCTTGAAGGAGACTTAAAAGTTCCGGTTCATAATTGACACTGGTGAGCTTAATACTCCCGGCTTTACCTGCTTCTTTGATGGCAATTGCCGCGCCCAACCCACTCATGGGGGTAAATGTGCATATTCCCGAAAGATCGGGATGAGCGCTGATAAGATCTGAAGTTATCCGGACAGAAGTTTCCACATTGGCTTTATCATCAAATTTTCCAATAAACTCCATTACTGGATATTCGCTTATTACCTCCTGTACCCCTTGAAACCCAGATTCCTGGTTATTGAGGCCCAAAATACCCAGACAGGCAATTTTCCCTTTTCCACCCAGAAGTTCAACCATTTTTTCGCCTTGAATCTGACCCATTTCAAGCCAATCAGTACCTAAAAAAGAATGTCTTTTGCTTGAGGGAATGTCAGAATCATAGACCACGGTAGGGATCCCTGCATCCACAGCCCTATCGATGGCAATAGCAATGGCCGGGTCAGTACCATTTATTAGCAGACCTGTGGGTTTTGAGGCTGTTTCTTGCTCAATAATGGCTATTTGGGCAGGTATATCCCAGTCAGGGGTCCCGAGAATTGTCGTTTTGACTCCCATTTTTTGCCCCCATTTAGTGAAAGCTGCCTGGTCGTGGTTTACATACATAGGGTGGGTCAAAAGCGGGGATATCATTATATACTCCTCATCCTCTTTGCCAGGCAATTTGGCTATTTCCTCTACCTGTTTAGTGCCTTTTGTAGGATCACATCCATAAAATAAAAGAGTTACCACCAAAAGGATATGTATAAACGTTGGGTCTTTTTTTAATAAGCTATGGGGTTGCCCAACAAATCTTTCGAAGTTATTATCACTCATTATCCATCAATTTGTAGTCTCCTGAGGTAATAGGCCATGAAGCTAATCGAATGATTTTCATGAGAAAAAAGCTGATGTTTGTTCCAACCAAAAAAACACCACTAGATGATTGATACTACTCTGGCATCTTTAGCGGACTCATAAGCTGCATATACCAATTCCAAAGTTTTTAAGTTGTCTTCTCCGGTGGTTTCACACTTTCCTCGACCCTGTAAGGCATTCAGTATATCCCTGTTGGTTTCAACTATGGAGGCATGGGCCACTGCATAATCTGGATCTGCCCAGGAATAATTGTCTACTCCAACATGTTCTGATTTTGTTTCCAGTTTTGCCAACAGAGGGTCTTTTTTTGTGGTGGTTTTTACGATAAAATCCGGGCCTAAGTAAATCGATCCCTTCGCGCCTTCAATCATGATTAAAGTCTCTAAAAAATAGTCCTTTTCCAAAATTGAGGCAAAAGACATCTCAATAAAACAGGAAGTGCCGTTTTCAGCTTCCATTAAGATATTGGCAACATCTTCTCCTTTTATATCTTTATTAACGGTTCTTATATTGCAGCATATATTTCGCATTTCACCAAGTAGAAACCTACTCATATCCAAAAGATGAATTCCCAGGTCCGCAATTATTAATTTTTCCATCCTGGCCAAATAAGGCTGATTCTCAAAAACCGGAAAACCGGTGCATAAAGAAATTTTAGCTTTAAATACTTCCCCAATGACTCCCTGGTCAAGTATTTCTTTTACTTTGCGGATGGGTTTTTGCCATCGGAAATTTTCGTGAACAAAAAAAGGGACTCTTCTTTCCTGACAAAAGCTCACCAATTCATTGGCTGTTTTCAGATCCAGCGCCATTGGTTTCTGGCATATTACAGGTATCCCTTTTGAAGCTGCCATCCTGATCAAATCGAGATGGGAATTAACTCCTGAAATTATATCGACAAAATCTAAATCCTCATTCTTAAATAGTTCATCCGCAGTTTGATAGACACTTTTCACCTTAAACCTTTTAGCAAATTGGTTTGCCTTTGCCAAGTCTGAGTCACAAACTGCTACAAGTTCAACGCCATCAAGTTCGTACCAGGCGGAGATTTGAAAATTTGACCAGAAACCACAACCAATTACAGCAAATTTCATTTTATTAGTCCTTGCGGGATACGTTTATTATCTATAACCAAACTTATTGTATTTTATGTACAATAATGCAACATTATTGATTAACTTCAAACATAATATCTCAATAAAAAAAGATTAATAATATGGTGAAGACTATGCTTTATGAGCAGTCCGGTGTAAAAATAATAGCCATGGACACCATTTCTCATGTTGGTGAAAAAGAAAGGGGGCAGATTGTGATATCCGCTTCGCATGGCGGAATCAGCTCAGCAGAATATGGCATTAAGGTCCCGTTAAAGGCTGTTTTCTACAATGATGCTGGTATAGGTAAAGAAAATGCTGGGATTGCAGCTCTATCAATCCTGGAGGAAAATAAGGTTGCTTGTGGGACTGTAAGTCATAATACCGCACGCATTGGAGATGTTATGGATATGTGGGAAAACGGCATTATATCTAGTATCAATAAAACCGCGGAGATGAATGGAATAAAACCAGGTATCTCACTTAAAGTTGCGGTCGAGTGTTTGCTTGAAAATATTACACCATAAATTATCAATCTAATTTTAGTTATTGAAACTTATCGATGTTCTCTAATGAGATTTCAATCAATCCGGTATCAACAGAATATGGAACGGCTGTTATACCGGCTTTTTCATCATCAAAACTGAATCGATTGGTTTTATGCACCATGTCAAACAGAAATTGGGCGCCATACCAGGTGAACAGTTCTCTTTTTTGCCCTACCAAATATTGAATCACTCCATCCTTGACCAATTTTAAATGTTCAGGTTCCCAATCGACAGTGGTGACTTTTATCTTTCCAATTTTATTTACCTCTCTAATCGCCAGGCCTATTCCCGGGCCACTCATGCCGTCAAACCCACATATTCCTGAAAGTTCCGGATGTGCACTGATAAGATCTGAAGTTATCCGAGCAGCAGTTTCCACATTGGCAGCGTCATCAAACTTTCCTATGAATTCAATATCAGGATACTTGTTTAATACATCCATTAGCCCTTGAAACCCTGCCTCCTGGTTGGTGAGACCAAGAATGCCCAGGCAAGCGACTTTTCCTTTCCCACCAATTAGTTCGACCATTTTTTCTCCTTGTAAGCGTCCAACCTGATACCAGTTGGTACCAAGAAAAGCATGTCTTTTACTTTGAGGGATATCCGAGTCGTAAACCACCGTGGGAATACCGGCTTCAACTGCTCTGTTAATAGCTTGGGTAATTGCCGGGTCGCTACCATTGATCAACAACCCCGTAGGTTTCATTCCTATTACCTGCTCTATGGTAGCAATTTGGCCTTCAATGTCCCATTCAGAGGGGCCCAAAATAGATGTTTTGACCCCTGTTTTCTCTCCCCATTTAATAAATGCAGCCTGATCATGATTTACGTACATGGGAAAATTGACAAGGGCGGTTATCATCACATACTCCTCGTTGGCATCTACCTCAATGGTAGTGGTGGGGGCTTTGAATTTAGCGCCTTTTTCAGGATCACATGCTTGAAACAGGATTATGGCCAATCCAAAAGCCAGTAGTTTTTCT